>CAZBIT010000366.1:0-3328 GCA_964491835.1 uncultured bacterium | reverse complement strand
AAATAGAAATAAAATAGTAATTGTAGATAATTTTGATAACTATTATGATCCTAAAATTAAGAAAAGGAATATTTCTAAAATAATTAAAAATAAAAATGTAAAATTTTATGAAACTGATATTTTAAGTTTATATACTTTGAGTGAAATTTTTAAGAAAGAGAAATGTGAAAAAATTGTTCATCTTGCGGCGAAAGTTGGTGTGTTGCCTTCTTTATTAGACCCACATTCTTATGAAAGAGTTAATTTATTAGGGACGCTAAATTTACTTGAACTTTCAAAACATTATGGTGTAAAACATTTTATTTTTGCCTCTTCTTCTTCTGTTTATGGTGAAACAAAGGTAATTCCATTTAGAGAAGATGATTTAACTATTAAGCCAATTTCTCCTTATGGTGTGACTAAACTTAGTGGGGAATATCATTGTTATTTTTATAGTAAAACTTATGGAATTCCTGTTACTTGTCTTCGGTTTTTTACTGTCTATGGTCCAAGACAGAGGCCAGAAATGGCTATACATAAGTTCGTAAGGAATATTTTTAATAAACAACAAATTAGTATATATGGTAATGGAAATAGTTCAAGAGATTATACTTATATTGACGATATAATAAATGGAATAGTAAAATGTTTTTATAAACCTAATGGTTTTGAAATTTATAATTTAGGAAATTCTCATCCTATAAAAATAATTAAATTAATTAGGATTATTGAAGAAATGTCAAAACTAAAAGCAAAGGTTAAGTTTATTTCAGAAAAAATGGGGGATATAAAAAATACTTTTGCTGACATATCCAAAGCAACCAAGAAATTAAGTTACAATCCCAAGACAGATATAAAAGAAGGTATTGAAAAATTTATATATTGGTATAAGAAGGAGTGTTTATAAGAATTATGTGTGGAATTACAGGAATTGCTGGCTTTCGAGATGATGCTCTTTTGAAAAAAATGAGCGATGTTCTTATACATCGTGGACCAAACGCTTATGGTTTTTATACAAGTGATAATGCATCATTAGGACATAGAAGATTAAGTATTATAGATTTATCAGAACAGGGAAAACAACCACTTTTTAATGAAGATAAAACAATTTGCGTGGTTCATAATGGTGAAATATATAATTATAGAGAAATTAAAGATGACCTCGTTAAAAAGGGGCATAAATTTTATTGTAATTCTGATAGTGAAGTTATCGCACATTTGTATGAAGAATATGGTCTTGATTTCCTAAATAAGATGAATGGTATGTGGGGATTAGCTTTATGGGATAGTAAAAATGAAGTGCTAATTTTGTCACGAGATAGAATGGGAGTTAAACCCATATATTACACGCTGTTTGATGGGAAAATAGCATTTGCTTCACAGTTAAATGCAATTTTTCAAATTAAAAGTTTAAAAAAAGAAATCGAATCAAAAGGATTAATTTACTATTCAATAATGGGATATTGCCCAAGTCCATATACTTGTTTGAAAAATTTTTATAAACTTCCACCAGCAAGTGTATTAATCTATAAAAATGGTAATATTACAGTAAAGAAATATTGGGAAGTTAATGTTGCTTCGGATAATCACCAAGACGAAAGATATTATAGTGAAAGAATTGAAGAATTACTTAATAAGTCAGTTGAAAGAAGGCTTATTTCAGATGTTCCTTTAGGAGTATTTTTAAGTGGGGGAGTTGATTCAAGTGTTATACTTGGAGTTGCAAGCCAATTATCTAACGAACCAGTGAAGGCTTTTTCTGTTGGATTTGAAGAGGAAAGTTTCAATGAGTTACCTTATGCAGAAAAAATAGCAAATTTATTTGGAGCAGAACATTATAAATTTATTTTGACTTATAATGATTTTAAAAACATTATTGAAAATGTGATGAATTATATGGATGAACCAATATGTGATCCATCATTTCTGCCTGTTTTTATGTTATCTAAAGAAACAAAAAAGTATGTAACTGTTGTTTTAGGTGGAGATGGTTGTGACGAGCAATTTGGAGGATATATCACACATCAAAATGCTAAAATTGTATATAATATTCAGAAGATTCCAAAATCTTTAAGAAACGCATTTTTTAAAACACTTATAAAAATTCTTCCAGTTTCTCATAATTATATGAGTTTTGATTATAGATTGAAGGGTTTATATAACGGTTTGGGGTATCCATTTGAGATTGCTAATTTTATCTGGCTTGGTGTTTTTAATCATTATCAATGTGGAAAATTATTGAATTTAAACATAACAGAAAATGATTTTCAGGAGATGATGGATAAATTATATTCAGATTATTTTACTTCTCATAATACATTATCACCATTGCAAAAAATATTATTTCTAGATTTTAAATATTATCTACCTGATAGTTTATTGATGAAGGTTGATTTTATGAGTATGGCGCATGCATTGGAAGTGAGAGCACCATTTTTAGATTATGAACTTGTCGAATTTGCTGCGACTATTCCTCCAAATATAAAGGTTAAAAATCAATTGACAAAATATATTATTAAAAAAACATATAATAAAATAATACCAGAAAATTTCCTTAATAGAAAAAAGCAAGGATTTTCTATACCAGTTGCAAAATGGTTTTACAATAAAAATTTTCATGATTATCTACGTGATGTTATTTATTGTAAAAAGAATGAGACAAGTGAATTTTTGGATTATGATTATATTAATAAATTAATTGACGAGCACATAAATTTAAAAGAAAATAATTGGAGAAAACTCTGGAATATATTTGTTTTTAAATTATGGTATAATAAATATATTAGTAATTGAATTTAATATTTAAAACGATATAGAAATTCTGAGATATTAAATGCAACAAAAAATAATTGAGAAAATTTGTTGTCCTTTTTGTAAGAATCATTTTAAAATGGAAGTATTTGTTGAGGGGAATAAAGGAAATGTTTTAGAGAAAAAATACTGTTCAAATTCTGATGATGTTGAAGATGACGCCAATGAGAATTTAAGTGATAGTAATAAAATTTCTGAGGATTGTGTCAAAGAAGGGATATTAATATGTGAAAAATGCAAATTATTTTATCCGATAATAGATTTTATTCCCAGGATTTTAAAACCAGAACAATTAATCTTGATGGTTGCAAAATATAATGAATTCTATTCGAAATATAAAGATAAATTATCTAATTATAGTGGATTTGAAATAGAAGATAATGACATTGATAAAACCGTTAAAATTGCAACGGGATTTAAATTTGAATGGTCTAAGCATTCATCTATATTATCAGAACACAAATTAGAGTTATTATCTGTTTTTGGAGATCTTATAAAACAAAATGATTTTAAAGAGAAAAAGATTCTTGATGCTGGC
>CAZBIT010000365.1:0-3334 GCA_964491835.1 uncultured bacterium | reverse complement strand
AAAAAATGTTGAGAAATAAAGGATATTTTGGAAGATTTGGTGGAATGTTTGTTCCAGAGACACTTATACCAATTCTTGAAGAACTTGAAAAGGTGTATAATTTAGTGAAAAAAGACAAAACTTTTAAAAAGGAATATGAATATTATCTTAGAGAATATGCGGGTCGTCCTACTCCTTTATACTTTGCAGAAAGATTGACGGAAAAGTATGGCGGTGCAAAAATTTTTTTAAAGCGAGAAGACCTCTTACACACAGGGGCACATAAAATCAATAATACTATCGGTCAAATATTAATTGCACGTAGAATGGATAAAACAAGGATTATAGCGGAGACTGGTGCAGGTCAGCACGGATTAGCGGTTGCTACCGTTTCCGCAAAGTTTGGAATGAAGTGCGTTATATATATGGGCGAAGAAGACATAAGACGACAAAAACTGAATTTATATAAGATGAAACTTTTGGGTGCTGAAGTGATTCCTGTTAAATCGGGTTGCAAAACATTAAAGGATGCCATAAATGAAACAATTAGGGATTGGGTAACTAATGTGCAAAATACGTTTTATTTAATTGGCTCAACTATAGGACCTCATCCTTATCCGACAATGGTTAGAGATTTTCAGTCGGTTATTGGAAAAGAAGTGAAAAGTCAGTTGAAAAAAAATAAAAATAATTCACCTACAATTCTTGTGGCATGTGTGGGAGGTGGAAGTAATTCACTCGGTCTTTTTTATCCATTTTTAAAGGATAAAAATGTTAAACTTTTTGGAGTTGAAGGTGGTGGAATGGGGATAAATTCAAATAAGCATTCGGCGACACTTGCAAAAGGAGATATTGGGGTGCTTCATGGGTCAAAAACTTATATTTTGCAAACTCCTGATGGACAGATAAAGATTCCACATTCGATCTCTGCAGGTCTTGACTATCCCGGCGTTGGACCAGAACACGCTTATCTTAAAGATTCAGGAAGGGTTACTTATGTGAGTGTAACAGATAAAGAAGCATTACGGGCATTTCATATTTTGACCCAAACTGAAGGGATACTTCCCGCTTTGGAAAGTGCACACGCTGTCGCTTTTGCTTTAAAAATTGCTCCAAAATATCCTAAAAACACTAATGTTATTATAAATTTGTCCGGTAGAGGCGATAAAGATATTGATATAATTGCAGAAGCAGAAAGGCAACTTTATGAATAGAATAACGGAATTATTTCAAAAAGTAAAAAGAGAAAATAGAAAAGTTCTTATTCCTTTTATAACTGCGGGGTATCCGGACCTTGAATCAACACCGAAACTTCTATCTGCACTTTTTGAAGGAGGCGCTGATTTGATAGAAATTGGTATACCGTTCTCTGACCCAATTGCTGATGGTCCGATTATTCAGGCATCTTCGCAAATTGCATTGCAAAATGGTGTTACTGTAAAGTGGATTTTTAAAACGATAAAAAGTTTAAGAAAGACAATTCCCGTTCCATTAATATTTTTTACTTATCTTAATCCGATTCTGAGATATGGTTTAGAAAAATTTTTTAAAGATGCTGAAAGTATTGGCGTTGATGGTGTTCTTATTCCTGACCTTCCACCTGAAGAGTCAAAAGAAATTAAAAATATAGCAAATGCAAATAACGTTAAAACAATATTTCTTATTTCTCCAACTTCTTCAAATGAGAGAATGAGATTGATTGAAAAGTTATCGGATGATTTCATTTATTGTGTTTCTGTAACTGGAACAACGGGGACAAGAGATAAATTATATTCTGATATTAAACCTTATTTAATGCGTTTAAAATCGAATCTAAAAAAACCGTATGTGGTTGGTTTTGGCATTTCTACGGTAGAAGACGTAAGTAAAATCTCTGAATTTTCAAATGGTGTCGTTGTTGGAAGTGCTTTAATCAAATTTATTGAAAAACTCAAAAACGATAAAAACTTTTATGAAAAAGTAAGAAATTATATACGTAAATTAAAGAGGCCGTTAATATAAATAAAGGTGACGTATGGATATTGATGACTGGCGAAAAGAAATCGATGAGATTGATAAAAAAATTTTACAACTTCTGAATAAAAGGACTAAATGCGTAATCAATATAGGAAAATTGAAAAAACAAAAGGGGATTTCACTTTATTCTGCTAAAAGGGAAGACGAGATATTAAAACTTCTCTTAAAACAGAACAAAGGGCCCCTTGAAGAAATAAATATAAGAAACATTTTTGAAAAAATAATAGATGAATCAAAAATTATTGAAAGTAAATATTGTGAATAATTATAAAATTTTTATGTTAAATTAATAAGCAAATTATGCACCATTAGACCAAATGTTTGAAAGAAATTGCATAATTTTGTAAAAAGTCAAAAGAGGGTAAAATGGTTGTCGTAATGGAGCCATCTGCAACAGAAGAGCAAATAAAGAACGCAACAAATAAATTAAAACAATTGGGATTTGACGTTCATAGGTCAACTGGCACAAGTAGAACAGTTCTCGGAGCAATAGGAGATAAGAGAGGAATTGATGTGCGTGATATTGAAGTTTTTGAGGGAGTTAAGGAGGTCATAAGGATAACCGAGCCATACAAACTTGCAGGGAGGACATTTCAATCTGATAATACTATTATTGACATACAAGGAATAAAGATTGGTGGGAATGACATTGTCATTATGGCTGGTCCGTGTTCGATAGAAAATAAGAACCAGATTTTTGAAATAGCAAAGATTGTAAAAGAAGGCGGTGCAAAGGTTTTAAGGGGGGGTGCATTTAAGCCCCGAACTTCCCCTTATAGTTTTCAGGGTCTTGGTGAAGAAGGTCTTAAATATATAAGGGAAGCGGCAGATAAATATGAACTTCTTGTAGTAACTGAGGTAATGGATTCTAATCAAATTAGTTTAATCGAAAAATATGCTGACATTTTGCAGATTGGAGCAAGGAATATGCAGAATTACAATATGCTGAAGGAAATTGGAAAGACAATAACACCAGTTCTATTAAAACGTGGTATGGCTGCTATAATTGAAGAGTTGATTATGTCTGCAGAATACATAATGCTTGGTGGAAATCATAAGGTAATTCTTTGTGAAAGGGGAATCAGGTCGTTTGAAAGTTATACAAGATTTACTATGGATATAAGTGCAATTCCAGTGGTAAAAAAATTGAGTCATCTTCCCATAATTGCTGACCCAAGTCATGGAACAGGTAGAAGGGATAAAGTGATTCCGATGGCACGCGCTGCTATTGCTGCCGGGGCAGATGGCATTATTGTTGAAGTTCATAACAATCCAGAAATTGCACTCTCTGATGGAGCACAGAGTTTATATCCGGAGCAGTTTTTAAAGTTGATGGAAG
>CAZBIT010000364.1:0-3335 GCA_964491835.1 uncultured bacterium | reverse complement strand
TGTAGCAGTTCTCAGATTTCTTGATTCAACTGCAAGTAATGAAACTAATAATAATGAAAGATTGAAGGTTAATAATATATTACTGTTCATAAATAAAAATCTCCATTTGAAAAAATTATTTTTAAGCGGATTTTACAAATATTTTTTCTTTAATTAATCTTGGTTTTGAATCCCCGATAAACTTTCTTCCCTCTCTCATTCTTTGTGTGGGAATTCTGTCAATTATATTATCTGTTTCAAAACAACGACCACATCTTTGACAGGTAGCCATATATATTTCTTGTTCAATTAACAGGTCCTCTTTATTATTTGTTGCGGTTTCAAATTCTTTTGTCATAGTAATCGCTTTTTCCGGACAAACTTCAGCACATCTTGCACAATAGGTACATCTCTCGATATAAAATTTCATCAAGGTTCTTTCACCATCGTCAAAAAATCTTATTAATCTTGATGGGCAGACATTTGCACATCCACCACATCCAATACATTTTTTTTCGTCAATTTCTAATTTTCCTCTAAAACCGTCTTCAGGAATTCGTGGTGCAAATGGATAAGGAAAAGTGACACGGACATTGCTAAAACAAATTACTGCTTCTTTAATTTTTGACCTGAACATTTTATCCCTTACTTTTTAAAATTATTTAAGGTTAAATTTCAAATTTTACGTACCTACAAGAGCAAATGCAAGACCAGCAAATGAAATAAATATAATTGCTCCAAAATATTTTACCGATTGGTCAATTCTTATTCTTGGGTTTACAGAATGAACAACACCAACAATAAATATAAAAACGACAATTTTAACTAAGTTCACAATTACATTTAATGGAGCATTCTGGAAATATGGCCAGGGGAAAAATATTGAGAAAAATATCGATGCAAAAATCAATTCTTTGACATAAATCGACCATTTGAAAAGTGCTAATCTTGGCCCACTCTGTTCTATAAAAGGTCCACCCATAATTTCCGTTTCTGCTTCCACAATATCAAATGGCAATTTCGCAAGTTGAGTTATGATTGCAAGGAATAAAGCGATACCGGTAATTATCATTGAAAAAGACAATCCATGATTGACCTGCCATTCAACCATATCACTGAAAGATAATGACCCTGCTTTTACACCTGCGGTAATTAATGCAATTACTATAACTGGTTCTACAGTCAGAACCATCATTACTTCTCTTGCGGAGCCCACAGCACCATAAGGACTGCCTGATGATATTCCACTCATCATAACCATTACAGCACTGAGCGTCAATAGATAAATAAAAACAATCGTGTCACCTGCCATTCCAAGTGGTGCAGGAATTCCAAAAGGTGTGAGAAGTGCCATTATCAGAACAATCGAAAAACAAAAAATTGGCGTATATTTGAATAAAAAGTTATCCGAACTTGTTAAATTTTCTTTTCCAAGTAACTTTAATATATCATAATATGGCTGAATTAATGGTGGACCAATTCTCGATTGAACTAATGCGGTTGTCTTTCTTATTACTCCCTCAAGGAGTGGAGATAAAAGAATAACAAGTAAAACATTAAATACGCTTAACCCTAAAACCTTTAACATTACTCCTCCAAATATGTTATAATATTATCTTTTGGAAGAATTATCGCTTATATTTTTTTCTTGAGATTTCCTCAAGTTCTCTTTTTGTGTATATCTTAATTTCTCCCGTTTTAACGTCAACAGTTTCCATTCTCTCTGTGCAGGAAAAACAGGGGTCAAAACTGCCAATAGAAATGGGAACGTCAGCAATAGTTTCATCAAGAATGGTGACTGGAATGGCTTGAAGGTTCTGAAATGTTGGCGCCCTTGCCTTCCATCTGTATGGAGTGTTATTTTCACCTGATATCACATAATGATGGCATTCGCCTCTTTGTGCTTCAACGGATGATACTCCAATTCTACCAGGCGGAATGGGTTTATCCATATTTGCCATTATGGGACCTTTAGGCATTTCTTTAAGGCATTGTTTTATAATTTCAACCGATTCAAGAGTTTCTTTAATCCTTACAAGTGTTCGAGCAAGAATATCTTCTCCAGTTTCGACAATTTTTTTAACTGGAATCATTTCATAAGCAGCATAAGGATGGTCAACCCTTGAATCGATGGCAACTCCCGAACCTCTTGCAGTAGGTCCTAGAACAGAATATTTTATTGCATCCTCATTAGTAAGGATCCCAACTCCTTCAAGTCGCATTAAGAGTGGCGTATCTCCCGCAATCGCATCGAGAGCCGCTCTGGTTTCTTTGCCAATTTTTTCGATAATTCTAATTATTTCATCGTGAATTTCTTTCGGAATATCTCTCCTTACACCCCCAACAAGATTTATTCCATAAGTTTTTCTGTTTCCTGTAACTTTTTCAGCAAGCCACATAATTGGTTCTCTAATCCGCCACGCTTGCATAAGAATTGTGTCAAAACCGACAATGTGCGCGGCAATGCCAAGCCATAAAAGATGACTGTGAATTCTTTCAAATTCAAGAATTATAGAACGTATGAATTTTGCTCTTGGTGGAACTTCTATTTCCGCTAAATTCTCAATTGCCTGACAATAAGCAGTGCCGTGAACAGTTCCGCATATCCCACATATACGTTCTGCAAGAAAAATAATTTGATTATAATTCAATGCACTCTCGCCTACTTTTTCTATCCCTTTGTGATTATAAAATCCACGATAATCACAACCGACTATTCTCTCTCCTTCAACAAACAATCTAAAGTATGCAGGCTCTTCAAGAACTGGAAAAAATGGACCTATGGGAATAATTGTAGCCCCTTCTGGATGTTCAGTCATTTTAGGTCTATATTGAGGAATACTATCAGGAAATTCATCATAAGGAAAATCCTTACGAAGTGGGTATATTCCCTCAGGCCAATCATCTGCAACGACAAGTCGCCGAGGGTCTGTATGATTAATCATTTTAATACCCAATAAATCCTGAACCTCTCTTTCTGCCCAACCCGCTGCCGGTATAACAGGGGTAATTGAATCAATCTCAAGATTATCTTCATCAACAAAAGCATTAACAACTATAAATATTTTGTCATTATCAAGAGAAAATACGTGAGAAACTAAAAATTTACCCTCCGATTTCTTACGATAATCTGTTCCTGAAGTTATGACAAACCTTCCCTTCAATCCATTAAAAATATATTCACATACTTCTTTTATATCTTTTTTGTCTAACCAAATATGAACTTGGTCTTTCACAAGTTCTTCTGATTTAATTATTCTCCCATCAAATTTATTGTGTATATGCTCAATAAATTCCTTGCTTATCATAGCGAGGTCTCCCAGAAAAGTTTAATAATTTATTTTTTGTTACGGTAA
>CAZBIT010000363.1:0-3337 GCA_964491835.1 uncultured bacterium | reverse complement strand
CCCAAGTTTTTTAAATTAATGGCTTGATTTATTATTTGGGATGCATTTATGCATCTACTTTCTCCTCTAACGTAAGGAACTATGCAATAAGAACAATAATAATTGCAACCATCCTGAATTTTGAGGAATGCGCGGGTTCTTTCAGTGGAGTATCTAATATCTTTCTCAAAAGTAAATTCAGAATTAAGTGAAGATATTTTAACGAATGTTTGATTGAATTTATTGAGATTTTCAAGATAATCCAATACTCTAAATTTCTCATTGGAGCCAAGAATCATAGAAACATCTTTAATTTTGCTTATTTCTTCGGCACTCAGTTGAGAATAACAGCCAACGACTATAATTGATGAATTTGGGGAAAATTTTATTGCCCGTCGAATTGCCTGACGTGATTTAAATTCAGCATTATGCGTCACAATACAGGTATTTATAATGGTTACATCCGATTGTTCTCCAAATTTTACAACAGAGTATCCTTTTCTTATAAATCCATCTCTGATTATATCGGTTTCATATTGATTTAGTTTGCATCCCAAAGTATGAAAAGACACTCTATTATTCATAAAAAAATGAACGCAAGTAATAAAAATTTTTGAACATATTTATTATAATTTACACATTTTCTTCACTTTCATTTTTCTGCTCCGGTTTTTCATCAGTTTGTTTATCATCTTCGATTTTCTTCTCTTTTTGTTTTTTTGGTTCTTTCTTTTCAGATTTTTTCACGCTCTCATTTTCCTGTTCTTTCAATCTATCACCAATGGTTTCCTTTTGCAGTTCACCTTGCGTTTTAACAAAATCATCCACTTCCTTTCTCTCTTTTTCAGTTACCATGATGTCATAAGAAAGAACAATCTTTTTCTGTTCTTTGTCAAATTCAATGACCCTAAGTGGATATTCCTCTCCTGGTTCAAATGATTTTTCTTTCCCTTTCCCTTTTCCTTCGACTTTTGCTAATTGTGAATAAGGGACAAATCCCTCAACGTTTTCTGGCAATCTAACTATTAAACCTTTCTCTATTGTTCGCACAACCTTGCCTGTCGTTTCAACTCCTTTCTTATATATTTCTTCAAATCTTTCCCAGGGATTTTCTTCTATTTGTTTGTATCCTAAAGATATTCTTCTCTCTTTCTTGGATACGTTTAAAATCATAACTTCTATTACATCATCTTTGTTAACTATCTCATTAGGATGTCTTACTTTTTTCGTCCAGGATAAGTCAGAGATATGTATTAATCCATTAACACCTTCTTCTAATTCGACGAAAACGCCAAAATTGGTAATATTTTTTACTTTTCCTTTATGCTTTGAATTAACAGAATACTTTTCCTCTATGGTTATCCAAGGGTCGGGTTCAATTTGTTTAAGTCCAAGAGATATCTTTTTATTTTCTTTGTCGATATTAAGTATCACCACTTCGAGTTCTTCTCCAAGAGAAATAAATTTTGATGGATGCTTTATGTGCTGTGTCCAAGACATTTCAGAAATATGCACCAGACCTTCTATCCCCTTTTCTAATTCAACGAAAACTCCGTAATCAGTAATGCTAACCGCCTTTCCTTTTACCCTCTGACCAACTTGATATTTTATATCTATTTTTTCCCACGGATGTGGCGTCAATTGTTTTAATCCAAGAGATATCCTTTCCTTATTATCATCATAGTCGAGAATCATAACTTTAATTCTTTCATCGAGAGAAACTATTTCTGATGGATGTGAAACTCTTCCCCAGGAAAGGTCAGTAATGTGAAGAAGCCCATCCACACCGCCAAGGTCAATAAATACTCCGAAATCAGTAATATTTTTAACTGTCCCCTCTAAAACCTTTCCCTTCTGAATCTCCTTTAATATTCTTTCTTTCTGTTCTGCCTGATTTCCTTCTATAAGTGCCCTTCTTGATACAACGATATTTTTTCTTAAATTGTTTATCTTCACTACCCTAAAAGGCATAACCTGTCCGATTAAAGCATCAAAGTCACGTATCGGTTTGACGTCAATCTGCGAACCTGGTAAAAATGCATCAATGCCCATCAAGTCAACGACAATCCCGCCCTTAATTCTCCTGACGCATCTCCCTTCAATAACCTCACTTTTCTCATATTTTTCTATTATTTTTTCCCAAACCCTCGTAAAATCCGCTTTCCTTTTAGATAATATAAGTTGCCCATCTTTATCTTCCACGGCATCAAGAAAAACCTCAATCTCGTCACCGACTTTCAAATCTTCAATTGAATCAAATTCAGAAATAGGAATGATGCCTTCGGACTTAAATCCAATATCTATTGTTACTTCTTTATCATTTATTGACAATATTTTCCCCTTTACAATTTCACCTTCGTTTATCTCTTTTAAAGTATCTTCGTATAATTTCGTATATTCTTCATACTCATCTTTTGAATACTCTTCATCTTCTATTACATTTTCCATTTTAAAAATGGGACGTGGGGGATTCTCATCTATTTTCATTTCATCTTCAATAGATTTTAATTTTGCATCACCTCCTTCATTTTCTTTTTTTGTTGATTTAACGTTAACATTTTCTGACATTAAATTATACCTCCTTTACTATTTCGTAATTCGACCGCGCAAATGTTTGTTGATGATATCACTTTTTTTAAAGAATCTATTTCCTCATTACTCAGTTCTCTCCATTCACCAGGATTAATACTACCTTTCTTAATTCCGGCAAACGATGTTCTATCTAATTCAAGAACCTTATAACCAAGAACATTAAACATTCTTTTTATCTGTCTTTTTCTACCACAATGAATTATAATTTTTACCTCACTCCCTTTACTTTTATTATTAATGATTTCTATTTCACCATTAACGACTTCGTCTTTTCCTATAGCAACTCCCTTTTCAATTTTTTCAATAATATTTTCTGAGATTCGTTTATCTATAACAGCAATATATTCCTTTTTAACCTCAAATTTTGGATGACTTAACCGATATGCAATTTCTCCATCATTCGTTAACAGCAATACTCCAGTTGTATCAATGTCCAATCTTCCAACAGGATATAATCTTTCCTTAACATCTACATAATCAATAACTTTATTTCTCCCCTTTTCATCGTTCAAAGTTGTAACACAATTTTGGGGCTTATTCAAAACAATGTATCTGTATTTTTTTTTTAATACTATTCTCTTATTGTTAAGAAAAACTTCATCCTTTTTCTCATCTACCTTATAACTTGGATTAACGATTTTTTTGCCATTTACATAAACCATACCGCTGAAAATATATTGCTCACACTTTCTTCTTGCGATTACCCCGGCTTTTGCAAGGAATTTATTCAGTCTCATTACTAACGACAATCTCCTTTTTATCTAAT
>CAZBIT010000362.1:0-3351 GCA_964491835.1 uncultured bacterium | reverse complement strand
ATATTTTATTTTAGTATGGGAATTTTATTACTAATAGTCATAATTTGTTTATTCTTTTATTTAAAAAGTTCGATAATAATTTAAAAACCAAATTTCATAATGAAGAGATTAATAGTCATTTATTTCATATTTATTTTTATCTTTCAAGTATGTATAGAACCTCAAAAAGTTTATGCGAAAACAAGAGGGATGTCTTCTTTGAGAATAGGTATAGGTGGGAGGGCTGTTGGGATGGGGGAGGCGTTCTCGGCGGTCTCTGAAGGGGCAATTTCAACTTACTGGAATCCAGCAGGTCTTGTTGGAACTAATGGAATGGAACTTGAAACCGCACATAATCAGTGGCTTTTTGACGTTACTTCTGAGTTCGTCTCTTTTGCCTCAAAATTTAATAATTATGCTTGGGGTTTAAGTTTCTATTACACAGATTTGGGTAAGATTGAAGCAAGAACTTATAGAAATGAAAAAGACCCAATCGGTGTTTTTTCTGCTAATGATGTGATTATAGGAACTTCTTTTGCAAAAGAGATTAATAAAAAATTTAATTTTGGATTAACTATAAAATATGTATATGAGAAAATATATATAGAAAGTGCCTCAGGATTTGCCTTTGATTTAGGAGCAAAATATTATGTTTTTGAAGATATATTGTGTGCTGGTTTTGTTATTAAGAATGTGGGTTTTATGGACAAAATGCGTGATAAAAAATTATCCCCTCCTACTGCTTATAGATTAGGAGTTATGTATGATGTTTCTAATATCTTTAATAAAAAAGATTTTTTAATAGTTTCATCTGATTACGAAATTTTACCAGATTACAAAGACAATTTAATGATTGGAGCAGAAGTTAAAATAAATAATAAGTTTGCTTTAAGGTCTGGATATCAAAGCGGTTTTGAGAATAGAAATTTTTGTTGTGGGATAGGGTTGGGATTTAATATATTAAAAATCGATTACGGATTTACACCCTTTTCTTCAGAATTAGGTAACACCCACCGTTTTTCTATAAAATTTAATTGGTGAAAACTTTGGTTGAGGCAAAGGTGATCCCGCTTAGCGGGACTTCGCCAGCCGGAAAGTTTCTTTGCTTACTTTCTTTTCAAAGAAAGTAGGTCTGCTTTTTCAATCTCATTAATCATTTCTTTATGTATAAATCCATTTGATGCAAGTGTATTGTCATCAAATAGTGAGTGTTCCCCACCCTTGAAGTTAGTGATAATACCTCCTGCCTCTTTGATGATAATTTTTCCGGCGGCCATATCCCAGGATTTCAAATCGAGTTCCCAGAAGCCGTCAACTCTACCTGAAGCAAGGTAGCATAGGTCAAGTGCTGCAGCCCCAGCCCTTCTTATTGCCTGTGCTTTTGAGAGAAAGTGATTAAAAAGTTTGATGCTTCTATCGGTAATGATATATGGAAAGCCCGTAGCAAGCAAACTTCTTTTTAACTGGCGGATTTTTGAAACGGAAATTTTTTTATCATTTAAATAAGCACCTTTTCCTTTCACCGCATAAAATAATTCATTTCTTACAGGGTCAAAAACAACCCCAACTTGAATCTTATTATTTATTTCTAATGCGATGGATATTGCAAAAATTGGATAATCATGAGAATAATTTGTCGTTCCGTCTAAAGGGTCTATATACCAAGTGTATTCGCTATTTTGGTTTTCTGGTTGCGATTCTTCAGCGACGATATTGTGTAGTGGATGCTTTTCTTTAATAATTTGTAATATATTTTTCTCCGATTTCATATCCACATCAGTTACAAGATTTATTTTCCCTTTGTAGCCTACTTTCTTCTTTTTGTTGAGATTAGACATAAGAATTTTACCAGATTCTATTACTGCATATATTGCAGTGTCTAAGTATTCATTTTTGATATTTTCCATATTCAGTTTTATTTTATCCTATGATAGAAGTTATTGAATATTAGTTTTAATAACGTTTTGTTTCAGTTTTTTAATGCGTTTCATAACATCATTTGCTCCTCTTCCGAAATAGTCATGCAAACTTTCGTATTCTTTAAATAATTGAGCATAGATTTTTTGATTTTTTGGAATTGGTTTATATACTTCATTTTTCAAATGAGCCATATTTTTAACTGCTTCTTTAATCGAATTATATCCTCCTCTTTTTTTTCCTCCTGCAACGGCACCAAATATAGCAGACCCGAGTGCAGATGTTTGAGAAGAAAGAACTGTTTTTATTTCTCTACCTGTAACATCAGAGAAGATTTGCATTAATAATTTATTTTTTTCGGGAAGTGCTCCACAGGCGTAAATTTCGTTGACAGGCACGTTGTAATTTTCAAATGTTTTTATAATTTTATTCGTTCCAAAGGCGGTCGCTTCAATGAGTGAACGATAAATTTCTTCGGGTTTTGTTGTAAGTGTTAAACCGATTATAAGTCCATTAAGGTCAGCATCGACAAGAATTGACCTGTTTCCATTCCACCAATCAAGTGCTAAAAGTCCACTTTCACCGGGTTTTAAATATGATGACTTTTCTTCTAATAAAGAATGAATATCAATTTTTCTTTTTTTTGCTTCATTTTGATATTCATTTGGTATGAAATTTTTTACAAACCACGCAAAAATATCTCCAAATGCTGATTGTCCCGCTTCGTATCCGAAATAGTTAGGTATTATTCCATCTTCAACGACTCCACATTGTCCTTCAACGAATTTTAATTCGTTTCCTAAAACCATATGACATATTGACGTCCCCATAATCATTACCATCTTTCCTGTGTCTGTGACTGTTGAAGCAGGCACAGCAGCGTGGGCATCGATAACGCTGACAGAAATGGCTGTTCCTTTAAGAAGGCCGGTCAATTCAGACATTTCTGAGGTTATCTCACCTGCTTTTTCGCCAAGCGGATAAATCTTATCTGAAAGTTTTTCATCAATAACATTCTCCATTCGTGGGTCAAGTGCTTTAAAAAAATCTTTACTTGGGAAACCACTATGTTTATCCCACATTGCTTTATATCCTGCTGAACATAAATTTCTCTTTTCTTTTCCCGAAAGTTTCAAAACTATCCAATCCCCTGCTTCGATGAATTTATGGGCTTTATCGTAAACTTCGGGTGAATGACGTAACGTTTCTAAGATTTTTGGAAAAAACCATTCAGATGATATTTTCCCACCATATCGTTGTAAGAATTTTTCTTCTCTATTATTTGCAATTTCATTAATCAAGTCCGCTTCGGGTTGTGAAGCATGATGTTTCCATAGTTTTACCCAAGCATAAGGATTTTTTTTAAATTTTTCTGAAAAACACAAAGGATTATTATATTTATCAATGGGAAGCATGCTGCAGGAAGTAAAATCTATACCCACACTATTTACATCT
>CAZBIT010000361.1:0-3400 GCA_964491835.1 uncultured bacterium | reverse complement strand
TTTTAAATTGTCATTCCTGCGCAGGTGTATGTTGCAGAACTTTAATTTTTAAGTTACATTTCAATATACATTTTTTCACATAAAATTCACGGACATAATACTTATTTCTTGACAATATTATCAGTAAACTGTACACTTTACCCGCCGTGTAAGGTATGCTTCCGCTCTCTCTAGGCACAACCATAAGGCAATGAGCAATCCATTTTACATTTCGAACGTTTTATTGAACGTGTAATTTCATCAAAAAAATTGAAGAAAGATAAAAAATAAAAAAAATAGGTATGATGTCCCCAAATTTATCCCCAAATTAAATAATGAAAAGTATGGAATAATTTAGTTGATTTACAAGATTTATAAAAGTAAATTGTAATTTGATATCAATTATTATCTGAGTTGTATAATCAGAAATTATTTTGGTTATTTATAATTATTTGTAAAAATAAAAATATTAAACATCAAAATTTAAAGTAAATAAAATATGAACTTGTTTGGAAAAGATAAGGAAAAGTTTATAAACTTAAAAGAAGCGAGCAATTGGGCTTCACAATATTTGAATCGCAACATTACAATTTCGAATATTTCATATTTACTCCAATATGGAAGAATAAGAAAGTATGGAACTAACGGTAATCCCTTGATAAATATTGAAGAACTAAAAAATTATTACGTTTCTTATGACAAAGAAAAACAATGGAAAAAGAAATTAGGTGAAGACCTTAATTGGCATTTATCTTTTGTAGAATTCAAAGAATCAGAAAGAACAAAACATGTCCATAGGTTACATCCATACAAGGGGAAATTTATCCCTCAATTAGTAGAATATTTTCTTGATTCTCATACCGATGAATTCAAAAAACAAACATATTTTCGTAAAGGTGATATAGTATTAGATCCGTTCTGTGGAAGCGGCACAACATTAGTTCAATCAAATGAATTAGGTATGCATGCTATTGGAATAGATATTTCTGCATTTAATGCAATGATTAGTAATGCTAAAATTGAAAAACATAATATCTTACAACTTAAGGAAAATATTCGCAAACTAACATTAAGCCTGCAAAATTTTCAAAAAACAAAGAATAATATTGCTTTTGAAAAGCATCTACTTTTTGAACTTTCAAAATTTAACTTCAAATATTTTCCATCACCTGAGTATAGAAGAAAAGTAAGGAAAGGCGAAATTAATGAAAAAGATTATGCAAAAGGTAAAGAACAAGAATTTTTAAGAATTTATTATGAATTGGTGGAAAAATATCGCATTAAAATTAAACAGGGAAAAAATAATACCTTCTTAGATAAGTGGTTTTTATTTCCAGTGCGAGAAGAAATCGATTTTGTATTTAATGAAATAAAAAAAATAAATAATAAGGATATTAAGAAAATATTAGCAATAATCTTGAGCAGAACCGTTCGTTCTTGTAGAGCAACAACTCATGCTGATTTAGCAACATTAAAAGAACCTGTTACAACTACGTATTACTGTAAGAAACACGGAAAAATATGTAAACCAATCTTTTC
This sequence comes from uncultured bacterium, assembly GCA_964491835.1. Lineage (GTDB taxonomy): Bacteria > SM23-31 > SM23-31 > JAUVVT01 > JAUVVT01 > CAZBIT01. The sequence goes on along the minus strand of CAZBIT010000361.1, from coordinate 1,882 downwards.
CATTAAAGATTGGTGGCAGAGGTATACTTTAGACACATTAAATCGTCTTAAAGAATTCGATAAATTAAGGACCGAAACGTTTCAAATATGTTTGGCAGGAGACGGAAGAACTATAGATATTTATGAAGAAACCAAGAAAAAAAATCCCGACTTCGCAGAATTATTATTGAGACATAAAATTAAAGGAATTTTTTCAAGTCCACCTTATGTAGGTCTTATAGATTATCATGAACAGCATGCATATTCGTATGAAATATTTGGATTTGATCGAAAAGATGAATTAGAAATTGGTCCTCTTTTTAAAGGTCAGGGGAAAGAAGCGAGGGATTCCTATATAATAGATATAGCAAGTGTTTTAAGAAATAGTAAAAAATATCTTCAAAAAGATTACGATGTATTTTTGGTAGCTAATGATAAATATAATCTTTATCCTGATATCGCTGAGTTATCTGAAATGAAAATTATAAATCAATTTAAACGCCCAGTTTTAAATAGAGTGGAGAAAGATAGGTCTAATGCCTATTCAGAAACAATATTTCATTTAAAGGAAAGATAAAATAGCGTTTACTAGAAAGAACTTTCAATCATTTATTTTTTAAAGAAAGATAAAAATGAGCATTTCAGAGAATAAGAAAGAAAAAATTGATAACCTTTTGGTTAAAACAATTGTAAATAAACTCAAAAGATATACAAGAGAAACTTTATCAATGCCATTTCTGGTAAGGTTGATTCAGGATAGTAGAAAAGTAGCGGCATATTCATTTATCCATTCTATTGCAACAAGTTTAGGAATGTCTATTTATGAAGAAGTTTCTATGATATTGGTGGAAGATAATTGTGAGGAATGCTTTAGGAAATATGATTTGGGAGGCGTTATATCAAAAGAACAAAAATCTGTAATTGATAATATAATTCTTGAATTGCGGAATAAAGAAAGAAAACCTGATTATGAAAAAGACATGCGATTTGTCTTGAATGCTTCTTCAAGGGATGGTAAACAACAGAAAGAGGGGAAAATTGTAGACTTTTATATGGTGAGAAATGGTGAGGAATATTTATTCGAAATAAAAACTGTTAAACCCAATATAGATATTTTTACAAAATCGAAAACAAAACTTTTGGAATGGATTGCAAGGAGAAGAAAACCGATTAGAGCGATTTTAGCATTTCCATACAATCCTTATTTTCCCAAACCATATAAAAGATTTACTGAACAGAATCTAATGCAAGAAGGCATAGATTTCCTGGTTGGCGAAGACTACTGGAATTTTTTAGGTGGAGAAAACACATTTTTAAGTTTATTGAATATTTTTAACAATGTTGGTAAAAAGTGGAAAGATGAGATATTAGCCAAGATAGAACAAGTTGCAAAAGATAGGATGGAGGATTTTTAAATGGTGAAAGAGGACGATATTTTATTTGTGTTGACAAAAGAAGATGCTCAGATTATAGCGAGAGAAATCATGGGTAGAAAGTTATCGTTATTGGAGATACAGTATGTAAAAAGGGGATTAGAATATGGTCTTGATGATTGGACTGAAGTAATGAGAATTGCAATAAAAAAAGCTGTTGAGCAAGTTAAGTTCTAATCAAAGCTTTCGGATTTGGAAATTCAGGGACACTATACTTATTTCTTGACAATATTGCCATTAAACTATTCATTTTACACGATTTATTAGGCAATTTTCCGCTCTCTATTGGGATGACCATTAGACAATAATCAATCCATTTAGCATTTTGAACGTTTTATTGAATGGATACTTTCACCAAAAAAACGGGGAAGAAAAATAAATAATAAAAAAAATAGATATGGTGTCCCTAAATTTAAAAATACTCATGAGCAATCCTATTTCTAAGCCCGACTACACCTTTCCAATCTATA
>CAZBIT010000360.1:0-3406 GCA_964491835.1 uncultured bacterium | reverse complement strand
CGATGGGCCCATGCATCCGGTAGCCGCGCTGCAGGATGATGTCCCCGATTTCGCCATCGTGAACGCGCTTGGCCAGTTCTTCAAGCACCCGGCTGTGACGGGACATCAGGCCGACGCCCACTTTAAGGTTCTTCTTCACGGAATCTTCAGCAATCTTCAGGAACTTGCGGGTGCTCGGGCCATCAACTGTAACTGGTTTTTCCATAAAGACGTTGATGCCTTTCTCGATGGCGTAAGCAAAATGCACCCAGCGAAATGCCGGAGGCGTCGCAAAGATCACTACATCACCCGGGCTAAGACAGTCCATCGCCTTCTTATAAGAGTCAAAGCCGATGAATTTGCGCTCCTCAGGTACGTCCACCTGTTCAGTGTGCATCTTCTTCAAAGCCGTGTAACTGCTGGCAAGACGGCTCTCGAATACGTCAGCCATGGCGACAAGCTTAATCGGCCCGTTCTTGACAGACAGTGCGTTTGATGCTGCGCCGGCGCCCCTGCCACCGCAACCAACCAAGGCCACCTTAATAGTATTATTCTCCGCTGCATAAATGCGCGGAACGAGTCCCGTCGCCAGAGCCGAGGTCACAGCAATCCGACCAGTGTTCTTCAAAAACTCGCGACGTGATGTCCGTTTTTGTTTCGATTCTTTCATGACTAAATCTCCTTTCATTTTCAAACTTTTTTTCTTACCTGTATATCTTCAGAACATTTCGGACATTTTATATTAAAAATTAAGTGATACATTTTGCTTTATCAAGTGTTTTTTTATAATTTTTTTGCCAAGATTTTGGTTCTTTCTTTAATTGAATTATCTGCTATTTGATCTATTCTCACTCTACAATTTAAAACATCACCAATTGCCACAAATTAATACAATTGACATCGTTTCACACCATTGCTCCCACAAATAGACACGCTGAAAGTGGCAAGAATTGGCAAGGTGATAAAATCAATTTTATACCTTAATTTTCCTTTGAAAGTATCCAAAATGTTTTGATGATGTATAACTGCCTGATGGTCGTCCGGTGCGAGAGCGGTTGTGTACTAACCAGGTAATTTACTCTTTAAGGAGTTCCGACAAGAATTCAGACCAAGAAGTACTCACCATTTCCAACCTTTTAAAACCAGATATACATAAAAAGTGAGCATGAATAACTTTAGGCATCTAATAGGTGTTTACTTCCTTTTTCTTCAGTTTATTCCAGGTTATAAAGAGTATTAATAAAAGATTTTTTCGCAAGAAATCCTCTTATTAATTCCGTTTTGGCCACACCTATACTCTATTAATCAAACCACCACAACCGAAATAAACTGTCTTTTAATTATAAAGCAAAATCAGTCTAAATTGTACTGAAGGCGAACATCTTGAACTATAATATTATAAATCTTAAATAACAAAAGCAAATAACAAATTAGAGATGAAGCTTGTGTTTTGCTTTCATTATTCTAAATTACTACTTCACTTTTTTTCATTAGCTATTGGGTAAAACAAAGTTAAGGGAATTGAAACAGAGGAAGTTCCCTCTGTTACATTTAATTTCATTGTATTGACATACGATTTGATTTCCGGCGCCAAGAAGGCAAGCGTATAAGTTTTGCTATCGTAACTTTTTAAATCAATTGCTTTATCCGGTAAACCTGTGAACTTCCAATCTTCAGGCAAGCCTAATAACCTAAGTTCAAGCGACTTCGTAATAAGTGTCTGATTCTTGACTACAACATGAATAATACGAGGCACATTGGATTGAATTAATGGATCACTTAGATAATCTATGACTATCGTTAAGCCCCTCTCATTTTTTATTATCTGATAGGGAGAAAGATTCCAAAGTGAATGAAGTGCATTCTCATCAATAGATAATAAGTTCTTTGCTTCAAGTAAATCAGTCTTTCTATCTGTAATTGTAACAGGAGCATTATTCATTATCAACACTTTCTTTGTCATTGCCAGTGTTTGATTTGTAAGAACACTTAAATTTTCTGGTGTTTGGAAACCGCTGATTGCAACAGTTTTAATCTTATCGCCTATTGGTTTACGCCATTTTTCTGGAATAGCTTTAGTGCCTCCAATAATTCCCAAAATGGAGCCTAAAGTTGCACCAGTACAATCAGTATCGTCACCGCAGTTGATGGCAATACAAATAGACTTTCCAAAATCCCCATCTCCATATAACCACCCTATTATAGTAAAAGCAACATTTGCGGGTGCTTGAAACCATCCCATGTCTTCGGTATCCTTAATAACTTCAGCACGAGCTGTTTGCCAATCCTTTCCCGCCCGCTTTGCAGCAATGGCTGTACGAACAGCCCGAGCGACTCGGCAATTTTCTGGAATCATGGATAAGCCAAATGCAATCAATTTGTCGCGGTCAGATTCTATAAATGCTGCACTCTCGATTGATGCGGTAAATATTTCAGCCAAGGTACCTTCTGCTGTTCCATGATCCACACAAGCATCTTCGCGAGCCATCTGTGCGGCAAGCAAAGGACATCCGGGAGCTAAACATGCCCATATTTCAGAACGAATCCATGCTCCATTACTGTTTTTCCACTTTTGGTTATTATATTCTCCAGAAAGTGGCGGCATAATTCCCACTTTCATATTCTCTTTACAAACACCGTATTCATTCCAGTTAACAGGAACATACTTTAACCAGTATTCACCTAACTTGTATGCATCAACACGAGCTGAATTCTCTTGCATTGCTTTTAACCAGAGTATCTGAAGATCCAGGTCATCGTTCGCAGCGGGTTCACCAGATTTGATATTGGTATAAAAAGAAATATTATTTAGACCTTTCTTGCCCTCAAAAGGCATACCAAGTGTCCCTCCAATATTCTTGCCCAGCCAACAAGCATAAATGTGGTCCCTAAATTCTGCTTCATTAAGCAATACTTTCGAGTATAATGGCATGTTTATAAAAAGGCTTAAAAGCATACTTCCCATTAATAACTGAATTTTCAATTTCATCTTCAATAATTTTTCTAATGAATTATTAATTCTATTCCAAATCATAGTTATTATTGTTACTAAATAAGCTTTATCAGCTGTATTTTTTAGTAAACTATTCCTCATATTCTTTCCTTTCTTAAAATGTGTTTGCGATTTATTTTATGGTTATTAAAGGATTAGTATTAGTTGATAATAATAAAAAATTACCATATATAATATCTACCCCAAATTAAATAAATATTTTGATAATGTAGAATATAAAATTGGTAAAATCTATTGAATTCTTATTAGAATTCAGATTTTAGATATTTTTCACATTCTTCCGTTAAAGAGCAATAAAATAAAGGAATCATGAATCCTTGATATATGATTCATTTATTTAATTATAAAAAATTTACAAGCTTGATTTAGTTTGACATAAATTTACCCAAATTGGTTAAAATAGCATTCAAGTTG
>CAZBIT010000359.1:0-3421 GCA_964491835.1 uncultured bacterium | reverse complement strand
GGATATTTAATTAAGGAAATAAAAATAAAAAATAATAAATGTGAATATTGTGGGGAAAAAATCCCAGGAGTTTGGCTATGAGTATTATTCAAAAAATATTTAGTTTAATATTGATGTCAATATTAATTGTTTCGTTAAGTTTTGCTCAAAAGGTTAGACCTGCAGTTGTTGCTGGTTCTTTTTATCCTGCTGATGCAAATGAATTGCGTTCCAATATAAATAATATGATTAAAAAGGCACCAGAGACATCTGTAAAGGGGAAAATAATCGCCGTAATTTCTCCTCACGCCGGGTATCAATATTCAGGTCAAGTTTCTACAGATATGTATAAAATGCTAAAGAATGAGAAATATAATGTTGTTTGTGTAATTGCTCCCTCTCATAGAGAAGCATTTAATGGCGTGTCAATTTATCCAGGTGAAGGGTATCGGACACCGTTAGGTGTCGTAAATATTGATAAGAAACTTGCTGAAAAACTAACAAAAGAATCACCTTTTATAAAGTTTTCAGAGGATGGTCACAGGGAGGAACATTCTGTAGAAGTTCAACTCCCATTTCTTCAAGTAGTATTAGGTAATTTTAAACTTATTCCTTTAGTTATGGGTGACCAGAATTATAATACTTGCACGTCTCTTGGGAAAGCACTTGCTACTGTATTTAAAAATGAAAATGTATTAATTGTAGCAAGTAGCGACCTCTCACATTTTCATAAATATGATGATGCGGTTAAACTTGATAAAAAACTTTTAAACGCGGTAAAATTATATGATTATCTTTTATTATCAAGGTATCTTGCAACTGGAGAATGTGAAGCGTGCGGAGGTGGTCCTATTATTTCTGCAATGATTTCCGCACAAAATCTTGGAGCAAATAAAGCCCAGATTATTTCTTATGCAAATTCGGGAGATGTTACCAAAGATAAATCAAGTGTTGTTGGATATATGAGTTCTATTCTTCTAAAAACGGATAATATAGGTAATATGTTAAATATGGAGGACAGGAAAAAACTTATTGAAATAGCAAAAACTTCTGTTTTCAATAAAATTAAAGGTAACAAAATGCCTGAGTTTAAGAATTTATCAGAGGTGCTAAAACAATATTGCGGTGCATTTGTTACTTTGAATGAGAATGGGCAACTTCGCGGGTGCATTGGATATATCGTTGCAGAAAAACCGCTTTATCAAACAGTAGAAGATGTTGCTATTTCTGCGGCAATTAATGACCCAAGGTTTCCACCTGTTTCTAAAGGAGAATTGGATAAATTGGAATTTGAAGTATCTGTTTTAACACCTTTCAGATTAATTACTGATGTGAATGAAATTGAAGTTGGCAAACATGGTTTATTTATTGTGAAGGGGAGGAATAGTGGCGTTTTATTGCCTCAGGTTGCAACTTCAAATAAATGGGATAGAAATATCTTTCTTGAACAGGTATGTATTAAAGCAGGTTTGCCAATGGGTTCATGGAAAGAAAAAGATGCTGATATTTACGTATTCTCTGCGGAAGTATTCGGTGAACATTGATATACGTTATAAAGGAAGGGGCAGTTCGTGAACTGCCCCTACTAAATTGCAAAATTGGCTGTTTACTTCAAGAATATAATTTTGATTTTTTAATATATCTTACTAATTATGTATATACAATTAGTTTTTATTCTAAGTTAAATAATGGATAAAACTTTTGCAAATGGCAAAGGTATAATTTTAAATTAATTTTTATGGAAAGAAGAATAACGAAAAAGGTTTTTGTAGGCGACGTTCCGATAGGTGGAGGAGAACCAATATCTATCCAATCTATGACGAAAACAAAAACAGAAGATATAAAATCGACCATTAATCAAATAAAAGAACTTGAAGATTATGGGTGTCAGATAGTTCGAGTGGCAGTTCCAAACATAAATGCTGCTTTGGCAGTGAAGGAAATAAGAAAAAAAATAAAAATCCCCCTTGTTGCCGACATTCATTTTGATTATCGACTTGCTTTAACAGCACTCGATGAAGGAGTTGATAAGATAAGGATAAATCCTGGTAATATTGGTTCAATTAAAAGAATCCATAAAATTCTTGAAAAAGCAAAGGAAAGGTCTGTTCCTATACGTATTGGTGTTAATTCCGGTTCGTTAGAGAAGGATATACTTGAAAAGTATCAAAAAGTAACACCGGAAGCGCTTGTAGAAAGTGCTTTAAGGAACATAAAAATTTGCGAGGATGCCGATTTCGATAAAATTGTTATATCAATTAAATCTTCAGATGTTTGTTTAATGATAAATGCATATAGACTTATATCAAATAAGATGGATTATCCTCTTCATATAGGTGTAACTGAAGCGGGAACATTATGGTCAGGAACAATTAAATCGTCGATTGGTATAGGAGCACTTCTTGCAGATGGGATAGGTGATACAATTCGTGTTTCAATTACTGGCAGTCCAGTTGAAGAGGTTAAAGTTGCCAAAGAAATTTTAAAATCTTTAAATATAAGAAACGATAACGTAATATTAATTTCTTGCCCAACCTGTGGTAGATTGCAAGCTGACTTAATCCCTATTGTCGAACAATTAGAGAAAGAAATATATAGAATCAATAAGCCCCTTAAAGTAGCGATAATGGGGTGTGCAGTAAATGGTCCTGGAGAAGCTCGTGAAGCTGACATCGGGGTTGCATTTGGAAAAAAATCAGCATTAATTTTTAAAAAAGGTTCCGTTATTGCAAAAATTCCAGAAAATAAAGTTATTGAAACGTTGTTGTTAGAAGTTAAAAATTGGGAATTTTAAGTTAAAGTATTTGCATATATTTACCGATTAATAGACAGAGAAATTATATAATAAATCAAATGGCTGAATTTAAATATATTTTTTCAAAAGTTTTATTCATTAGTATGCTGTCTATTTTTGTCTATTCTAATTGCACCATACCTTTTGTAGGCGGAAGTCGAGAAAATAATTTTCCGTCTATATTTGATAATAAAAGTTACCTATCCATAAATGAATATGATTTTAGAGAGTATGAATGGAATAGGGATTCAAGGACTTCAGAAGAGATTTATATAAGAGGGCTTTCGGATTATTTTTTCAAAAATCAATATGATAAAGCATTGGTCGTTTTTCAGAGTTCTTTAAAGATATTTAAAAAAGATGCCAGAGTTTATACACGTCTTGCAGAGTGCTATGCAAGGATTGGAGATTTAAATCAAGCACTTGCAGTGTTAAATAACGGAGCAAATGAAATTTTTGGTTATGATGCTTTGCCCGGAATAGTAAGATATAGAGATGAACTTAATAAGAAAATAAATGAAAATATTAAAGCATCTACTCAGAAAAAAAGAAATATATTTATAAGAATATTAACTTATCCATTTAAAATATTTTAATCTAACACATCCCACAGATTGTATTCATTCAAAAAATAATTGGGTCATTTTT
>CAZBIT010000358.1:0-3423 GCA_964491835.1 uncultured bacterium | reverse complement strand
AATGACAATTTACTTTTTTACATTCATTTTCATTTAGCAAAATTTACCAAAGTCCTGTTAAATATCTAAAGAATCTTTATTTTCTTTTCGCTTTTTTTTAAAAAAATCTTTTAAAATATTCCTACACTCATCCTGAAGTATATCAGTAATAATATTTACTCTATGATTAAAACTTCTATCGTTCACTATATTAATAACTGAACCGCAGGCACCTGTTTTGGGGTCAGGTGCTCCAATTATTAGATTTTTTATTCTTGCAAGAACAATAGCACCCGCACACATTACACAGGGCTCAAGTGTTACATATAGCGAACAGTCAATTAACCACTTTGAACTAAGATAAGATGAACCTGCGGTTATTGCAATGATTTCTGCATGGGCAGTCGGGTCTTTTAAACCTTCCACTCTATTATAGCCCCTTCCAATGATTTTACCATTATTTACAACAATAGCACCAACAGGGACTTCACCTTCAGTAAACGCTTTTTCCGCTTCCTCAAGAGCAAATCTCATCCATTTATTATGTTCTTCTTCTAAATCACCATAGATTTTATTCACAACATCTTTTAATTTTATAGAACATTTTTATTTTTAAAATTTTTTCAACTACTTTCTAATATAAATCAAAACTTTATTATTATCAATATGATAATTTTGAAAAAATATTTAAAAAATTTAGCAAAAAAAATGTGATAAATGGGTTTTTACGTTAAAAAAGGGGAAAAAGGATTCCCGCGGGAATGACATTGTAAAAAGAAATATTTTTTATCCCAGTTTAATTTATAAATCTACCTTTACTGTAGTCTCACCAATTATATAATATAAATCGTATGATAATTACAAAAATGCCTCCCAAAATTGCAGTGATTGGAAATGTAAATATCCACGCATAAAGAATTTTCTTTCCAATACCCCACTTAACTGACCTTACCCTTCTGGAAGAACCGACTCCAAGAATAGAACCTGTAATGGTATGTGTTGTGCTGGCAGGCAAACCTAAACTCGCGGTAAGTAGAAGAACACTCGCAGCAGATGTTTCTGCCGCAAAGCCCTCTATGGGTCTAATATGAGACAATCTCATTCCCATTGTCTTAATGACATTCCAGCCCCCAGTAGCAGTGCCCATTGCAATAGCCAAAGCACATAAAAATATTACCCAAAATGGAACAACTATGTCAGAAATCTTCCCAGCGGTATATAGTGCTAAGGTAACAATTCCCATTACTTTCTGCGCATCATTCATGCCATGAGTAAATGCCACAAATGCGCTTGAAAGAACCTGAGAATAACTGAATGTAAAGCGCACTGTATTTGGATGCATCTTAAAAGCGATCCAATAAACTACAATAAGAAGGATATATCCCCCCACAAAACCGAGCAATGGTGAAGCCACAAGGGTAATGACCACCTGCCAGATTCCTTTAGATATCAAGACATTATAACCAAAGATTGTAACCGCAGAACCTATTAAACCTCCGAGAAGAGAATGAGAACCACTGATTGGCAATCCCCAGATAGTGCAAATGGTCATCCATATTGATGCAGAGAGCATAGAAGACAATATAACATAATTTTTGATGATGTCGGGATTGACAATTCCTCCCCCTATTGTTCTTGCCACTTTTGTTGAAACAAGTGCCCCGATAAAGTTAAGAATGGCGGCTAATATTACCGCTTTTAAAGGTGATAATACTCTTGTAGATACAACGGTTGCAATTGCATTTGCTGAATCATTCCATCCATTTGTAAAATCAAAAAAAATTGCAGTTAATATAACCAGAATAAGTATATATGTTGAATGTTCGGAATCCATATATCATCCATGTTTTAATATAATTCCAACAATAAGGTCTGCAATATCTTCGCATCGGTCGATAGCATCTTCAATATGTCTATAAATTTCTTTCCATTTAATAATTGTTAATACTTCGAGATTGGGCTTTTTAAAAAGACCCGCCACTGCATCACAGTATATATCGTCTCCCTTTTCTTCAAGATGATTTATTCCAGCACAAAGACCCATAATATTATTGTTTTTCTCTATTCTTCTAATTTCATATACGGCTTTTTGAACAATCTTTGTTGTGTCATAAAGAACTTGGGCAAATGAGGGCGCTTTTGGAAGAATATCTTCGACTCCATATAATATTATGTCGTTGGACATCTCATCAATAAGGTCGATAACATCGTCTAACCTCGATATTAGATTGTATATATCTTCTCTATCCAAAGGCGTAATAAATGACTTATGCAATAACTCTATTGTCTCCTGAACAATTTTATCTGCTTCTTGTTCAAGTCGGGAAATTTCTTTCGCTTGTATCTGGGGATTTTCAAAATTGCTTAGAAAAACATAATACTTTTCTGCCGATTTAACAAGAATATCAGAAATTCTGTCGAAATAATCATAGAATTTTTTATTTTGGGGTTTAAGTTTTAACATATATACTCCTCTTTATAACAAATGCCCACACTTAACTTACCTTCCATCATATTAAATCAGACAATTATAAGTATAAGCAATTGTTATCTTCTCTATATAATATATTTTTCAAAACTTCTTCAATTTTAAAAAGATAATTTAATGCATATTATTTTTATTTACAAGGAATTTTATGCTAAATATACCCATATCAAAATCAAATATGACTACAGCCTGGGTTTTTGTCAAGATGAGATGCTCTAATCTCTTCTTCAGAATTTATTAGATTGGTCAGGATATATGCCATTTTTCAAACAACGTATTTTATAATATTCACTTAATTCGTTCTCAATCAGTTTAAATTCTTCCTCAAGTTGTGAAATTAATTTTTTGATATAATTATTCATTATATTATTGTCATCTAACTTCCTAATCGATAATAAATTTTCTTCTTCCCGCATCACTGCATCCTTGATTAATATTTTTACATTTTTGAATGTCCTCACTAAATCATCTTTTTCTGTCTTGGATAATAAATAAAGTGATTTTCTCAATTCATCGCTTAAACGCATTTTTGCTCTTGAATAACACTCGGAGGTAATATTTAACAAATCATCATCCTCCGCAGAGCAAATAGTCACAGCGGATGCGGTTCCTATGAATGCTACTCTTTTTAATTGTGTGGGGTCAGTTTTATCAGGAAGGTCAAGATTACTATGATAAAAATTATCAGGCCAGCACTCAAGATAAACCGTAGGCACACCCACAGAACTACTATTAAGAACAACATTGTCGCTCCCTCCGTCAAATTCTTCGATACTCACGAAAAAAGGAAATTTTCTTCCAGTCGGAGAAACAATTTTATTTGATAACACCCCATATTCATTATCAGAATATAATCCAAGGGCATCATTATTAAGTTTCACAGTAAGTTCTGCAAATCCCTGAACAACATCGTTTATAAAACTTTGAAGAGAATTAGGCGTTCTTGATACTATGAA
>CAZBIT010000357.1:0-3447 GCA_964491835.1 uncultured bacterium | reverse complement strand
TAGAGAAAAAGCCAAAGAACTATTTGAAGAGGCATTAAATATAATTACAAATAACGAAACAAAATATACTGATATTTATAAAAATAATGATGATTATAATGAAATCGTTGATATAATAATTGAAGATTATAAAGATTTTATGAATGAAAGAAATAGAAATACTGCTGAATTAAATATATCTGACAAAGTTGAAACAGTAGAAATTACGCCTTCCCCTATTCATACTCCATCCAAATACAAAGAAGTTCCCATTATCTTAAATAATAATGTGAAAAAATACATTGAATACTTTCAAGGAAGAGGGAAAAAACATTTTTCTTTATGGCTTGAAAGAATGGGCAAATACAAACCTGTCATTTCAGATATATTAAAAAAAGAAGGACTACCAGAAGACCTAATTTATCTTGCGATGATAGAAAGTGGATTTAGTCCAAACGCACATTCAAGAGCGGGTGCCGTTGGAATATGGCAGTTCATCTCAAGCACGGGAAGATTAAATGGTCTTCAAGTTAATAATTACGTTGATGAAAGAAAAGACCCAATAAAATCCACAAATGCAGCTTCAACATTCTTAAAAAATCTATATGAGGAATTTAATGATTGGTATCTTGTTATGTCTGCTTACAACGTTTCAAAAACAAAAGTTAAACAATCTATGATAAGATACAAATCTAATGATTTTTGGAATTTAAAATCACTTCCAAGAGAAACTCGAAATCACATTCCCAAAATTATCGCAGCCACAATAATATCAAAAAATCCTGAACAATATGGATTTAAAGATATAAAGTATCAAACTCCACTTCAATATGAAGAAGTCAATATAAACAAATGCATCGACCTTACCGTTGCATCTAAATGTGCTGAAACTGATTACCTTGAAATGAAAGAACTAAATCCTGAACTAAAATCATACTTTACTCCTCCTTATCCAAATGGATACAACTTAAAAATACCTAAAGGTAAAAGGGAGATATTTTTAAAAAATTACGAAAAAGTTCCCGATGAACAAAAGATTACACGCATTATTCACAGCGTTAAAAAAGATGAAACTTTATCAATTATTGCAAGAAAATATCATACAACTATTTATAATATTAAATCGGTTAATTCTCTAAATGATATCCATAAATTATCAATTGGTCAGAGCTTACTGATACCCGTTAATCCTCATTCTGAAATCGTCATAAGAAATACACGCAATACTGACGAACAAAAGTCAATTACACCAAAAAATCAAAAAAATCTTGAAGAATATACCTACATAGTAAAAGAGGGTGATACACTAACCGAAATAGCAGAATATTTTAATACAAAAACAAGCAATATAAGGTCTTGGAATTCTTTATCCTATAGCAATAATATCTATCCAGGACAAAAACTTACTATATGGATTGATAAAAAGGATGCTCCAAATAATAAATCTGAAAATATTATATACACTAATGAAAAAAGTTATGAAAATAAAGAAATCAAATCAGAAAAAACTTACATTGTGAAAAAGGGTGATACTCTGTGGCAAATCTCGAAATATTTTGGTGTTAATCTTGATGATTTACTTAAAGTTAACCAAAAAAATAAAAACAGCAAAATTAAACCGGGAGAAGAAATTAAAATTCCAATTTTAGACTAAAATAAAAATATTTGAAACCTTTCTTATTTTGTTTTATAAATTTTATTAAAAAAATTCTTAAAGGGGAAAATAAAAATTTAAAATTTTCCCCTTTTTTTCATAAAAAAACTTGATATTTTTTTTGTTATTTGTTTTATAATTTATTATATTATTGTATCTTTTTTATACACTTAAATTAATTTGTATCTATATGAAACATTTTTTAAGGTAACCTATGGCAAAAAAAAGTGATTGGATAATTGGGGGAATTATTCTTTTTTTTATCATAACATTCTTTTTTATATTTGCACTAACGTTATTTTTACCTTCTACAAGTGATTTAGAACTATCAGGTGGGAAAGATAAAGTCGCTTGTGTGGAACTTACAGGACCGATATTTAATTCAAAAGACATAGTCAATCAATTAAAGAAATATCAAAAAAACAAATCAATAGATGCTATTGTTTTCAGAATAGAAAGTCCTGGTGGTACTATTGGTGCTTCACAGGAAATATATGAAGAGGTTAAAAAAATTCGAGATTCGGGAAAAATCATAGTAGCATCTATGGGAAACATAGCCGCTTCTGGTGGATATTATGTCGCCTGTGGAGCAAATAAGATTGTTGCAAATCCAGGAACAATTACTGGAAGCATCGGCGTAATTATCGAATTCCTTAATATTAGAGAACTTGCGGATAAGTTAGGATTAAAGTTTGAAATTATAAAAAGTGGAAAATTCAAAGATACTGGAAATCCATATAGAGAATTAACTCCAGAAGAACGGAAATATTTTCAGAAAGTCATTGACGATTCTTTTCAACAATTTGTCGAAACCGTTCATAAAGAAAGAGGGATAGATAAAGAAAGTTTACTTTCTATTGCAGATGGAAGAATATTTACAGGAAAACAAGCAAAAGAATTACGCCTTATCGATGAACTTGGAAGTTATGAAGATGCTATTTCCCTCGCAATTAAATTATCAGGAATCAGCGAAGACGCTAAAATAATAAAAGAAAAAAGAAAACAATTTAACATTTTTGACATATTATTTGGTGATATTGATGAAACGTTATTCAGAATAAAATATAACACAGTTTTTGGATATATAATGAAATAAATATCTATTTAAAAATCGTTGTCTAAAATATAAATAGGAGGAGGTATCTTTTGACAAAAGCAGAAATAGTTAGCAAAATTTCAAATGCAATTGGGCTCACAAAAGTTGATACTGAAGCAGTCATTAATGGTTTTATTCATTCGATAGGTGATGCTTTAAAAAACGGTGAGGGAGTCGAAATCAGAAGATTCGGCACTTTCAAAGTCAGAGAAAAAAAATCAAGGATTGCAAGAAACCCAAGAACGGGAGCAAAGGTTAATGTCCCTAAAAAATTAGTCCCGTATTTTAAACCCTCTCGTGAATTAAAAACTTTAATAAATAGTGGCTCAAAAAAATAGAAAACTAATTTTTATTATTGGAGCATTATTCCTTGAAAAGCGTTATATGTCAATTCTGCGAACAGTCTATACCAATGGATGCAAAATTTTGCCCCAAATGCGGTAATCCCCTAAAAAACAAAGTTTGTCCAAAATGCAATAAAATCAATAATTCTAATGCAACTTTTTGTACTAATTGTGGAACGAAATTAGATTCTTATAATTATAAAGAAAAACACAGAAAAGACTATAGAAAAACAATTAAATTATCAAAAAAACCGGCAATCTTTTTAAGTATATTCATAATCATATCATCATCCTTATTATTAATATTTCTCAAATTAAATAATACGATATTGAAAACACCTGAAATAAATAATACAACAAAACTTAACATCGAT
>CAZBIT010000356.1:0-3450 GCA_964491835.1 uncultured bacterium | reverse complement strand
AATATATCCTTTTTTCGTTTTCCTCTTTTTTCTTTTTCAAATTGTCGTTCATCAATTCAAATTTTTCAAGTTTTTCTTTTATTTCCATAATTTTGGGTAATTCTTTTTGTATGATGGGATGATTTGGATTGAGTTTAGATAATTCTTTAAGTTGTTTCATTCTTTTTGCACTTGCGTATGATGCATTTCTAAGTTCTTCAAGGGGTTCTCTTATTTCTGCGATTTTTCGGGTTAATTCGTCGAACTCCGTTTTTGCTTTGTAGTCAATACCTACCATAACTGTATTTTTACCATTTATATAATCAGTCCATATAGCTTCTTTCGAAACAACAGTTGCCCCTTGAATGGTATAGGCTTTCACAACTTCTCCAACCACTTTTGCACCACTACTTATTTCTCTTAAAACGTTAATAATTCTTGCAAAAACCTTTCTTTCTCCATTTATATATCCAACGGATATACTTTCGGCATTGATTGGTTTATCACCAACCCCAACGATTCCACCTTTTACTTTTAAGAAATTACAATCTATTTCAGCATCTTCAATAGCTCCAGTAATATTTAAAATATTGCATTTAATGCTGAAACCTCTTTGAATATCACCATCTACTATTAATGTGATATCAAGGTCTTTTGGCAAATCAATTGAGCCGGTATTTCTTCCGATATGATCATTGATTTTATATGTTTTTTCAATATTTACTTGTAATGCATTTAATGTTACAATACCATCGGTTATTGCGATGAGTTTATCTTCTTTAATTTCTGTGTTTACTCCCATAAACAAATCTAATGCTATATCTTTACCTAATTTACCGGGTAAAGACCTTCCGAGAACACTTGTGCCAGGTTCACCTCTTGTTGGAGGATGTTTAATTGCCAAAGTTTCACCTTTTCTGGCGTAAGTTATGAATCCATCTCTTGGAGCATAGAAATCTATTTCACCATTTTCCTTTTTTACTGGTTGAATTTCATCTGCTTTTTTCGGTTTTTTTATTATTTCGACTCTTGCATCATCACCCATTTCTGGTTCAATACATTCTGCAATTGACGTTTTTTGGTTGAATCTTTTATTTTCACATATGTCTTTGAGAACTTCCATTTTTATACCGACGATAACTCCAGCATCAGAAAGGGCTTTTTCAAGACGAGGAACACTTACAACAACATCTTTCTTATTTTCTTCGACGAAGACATTTATAAACGCAGACCTGTAATCCTGTGATATTTGGACTTGAATTTCCAAAATTTGTTACCTTTTCATTAATTTAATAAAGGTTCATTAAATTATATATTACAAAAAAATATAAAATTTTACAAGAAAAATTTATAATCTATATTATTTATCTATTAAGTATAAATACTTAAATATTTTATTTTCTTGACATATAAAAATAATATTGTTAATTTTTATACAAGATTTAAAATTTAAACTTTAATAACGTTTTTAAAAATTGAGAAGATTGTTTTGTCTTTTTTATTAGGATTTTTAGCACAAGAACCTGCAAAAATTAAATATTCAAGAATTCAGCAGGAAAAGGACTTTTATAAGATTAAGGGCGACTGTACCGATGGATGGGGTATTGGATTTTATCAAAATGGCGTTGCATATATGGTAAAAAGAGCATCTTCTTTTTATGATGATTTCAGAATAAGCACGATTATGGACAAAGTGAAATCAAAATCTGTAATAACTCATTTGAGAAAAGCGACTATAGGAGAAATCAAAGAAAGTAATACACAACCTTTTAGGTATGGTTATTGGTTGTTTGCTCATTCGGGAACAGTTGCACATTTCAGAAAAATTAAATCGCTTATTTCTCAAAAACTTCCATCCTCATTTAAAAATAAAATAAATGGAAATACTGATAGCGAATATTGCTTTTATCTTTACCTTTATTATTTAAAGGGCAAAGGACGTGTAAAAAAAGGTGATATTGCATTTGAAAATGCTATCAATGCTCTTCAATTGACATCTCGTTCTATCAATAAATGGACAAATGAAATAAAGTCGCAACAATTTTCGACGTACAATTTTTTAGTCACCAATGGAAAATATATGCTCGCATCAAGAAGAGGAGACACGTTATTTTATCTGAAAAAAAAGTGGTCTGAAAGCGATAATCTTTTCAAACTTGGTAATCTTATTATAACTATTAAGGAAGACGTTGGGAATTTCGTGATTATATCTTCCGAAAAGATAGGTGATGATAAAAACTGGAATGAAATAAAGGATAACCATTTACTTGCAATTGATGAAAATATAAATATTACAATATACCCACTTTTTGAATGAATTACTAAAAAACAATAGAAATTATTTTTCAAAGAAATTTTAGATATTCTGATACTTATTCGTAATATTCAGAGTTAGATTATAAATATTATTGTTTAGAATTTTTGTTTTTTATCATCTACCTTTGTTTCAGTAAATTCTGAATTTATAATATTTTTCAATTCTTCTTTCAGTTTCTGAATTTCGCTAATTTTTTCATTGATTATTATAAATATATCATTTCTTGCTTTGATACCTTCTCTTATAAGGAAAGCGGCACTTTCTGACCTGCTTTTAAATAATCCTGCATCAACGAGTTCGTCAATTTTATTTAAACTTTCTTTATTAACTCTTACCATAATCACGTTATCTCTGAAGGAAAGCGCTGACTTTATGGCTGTTTCTATAGTTTCTCCACCATATTGAAATGCTTTTGCTCCTCTATCAAGTATTTTTTCAAACATTTCTTTATAGTTTTTTTCTGTTTCTTGTGATTTTGATTTCTGCGACATAAATTGCTCCTAATTTGTAATTATGTAATTCAATTACAAAATACAATTTTTTATGTGTTTGTCAAGAAATTTTTTATATTAAAACTAAAAAAATAGTTTGTAATTTTTGTATAAAAAGGAGAATTAAAATTTAAACTTGGATGTTGATTGTTTCCACTTTGTTTAGGTCAGCGGTTCCGAGTTCAAGTTTTTGTGCAAGTTCGAGGGTAGTGTCTGCCCAATTTTTAGAAAAGTTTGGATTGAGTTGGGACATTAATTCTTTCGCATAAGAGTCGACCGCAACCGCATCTCCTGATATTATGAGTTTGTTAACGTCCTTTAAAATACCTCCAGAACTGAATTGGTGTGCATTTAGCATTATTTTTCTTGCATCAAGAATAGTCAATTCTGGATTAATTGCATGCGCTGTTTCTGCGATTGCCAATCTCATTCTCAATATTCTTTCAGCGCTTGAGTATTTATCTCTTTCATTGTATCTATGGACTTGTCTTCTATTTGATTGGGATTGACATCCCATAAGATTTTTCAAAGAACAGGTGAATCCGGATTCTGTATGTTGTTTTAAGGTTGGCATATTTATTATAATAGGTGTTTCTATGATTTTGTCGAATACTTCAACCTCTTCCATATATTGCCATTCAGAAACTTTAATTTTAACAGTGG
>CAZBIT010000355.1:0-3453 GCA_964491835.1 uncultured bacterium | reverse complement strand
TCGTTTACTTACAGGAGGAACCCTTATAACATCACCTTCTCTCAAACGTATATTCTCATCCAACTCACCTTTTAATAAGAGGTCATAAAGGTCAATAATTTTTGTAGTTTTATTTCTATGTAATTCGATGTTTCTTAAAGAACCATTCTCAGTTGCTCCGCCGGCAAAATAAAGTGCTGCATACGCTGGTGAAAGCGAACTCAACCAGTAACCACCAGGTACTTTTACTTGTCCTACAACTAAAACTAAAACATTCCTAATATTGCCCATAGAAACATCAACGGAAGTTTGCGAATAAAATTTTTTCAACTGATTTGTTATCTTATTTTTAGTTTCACTAAAAGTCAATCCATTTACAGTTATTTTACCAACTTTATCAATAAATATATTACCTTCTCTATCTACAACAAAGGTTTTACTCATACCCATCTGCCCCCACATTTCAATTTTTATCTCATCACCCGGTCCAATTATATAATCAGGCGTTATGTTTCCAAACGGTGGAGGAGAAAACGATGTTGGAATCCAGTTAAACATATTGTATCCAGATGGCTTTATTTCCTTTTTAAATGGCCTTATTTCCTTTTTAAACTCTTTTAAAGTATCCTCTTTTATCAAAAGCTCCTGCTGTAATTTATTTATCATCTCCTGATACTTTATTAAAGAGTCCAAAGCACTGGTTTTAGTTTCCTTTCCAATTTCTCCACTTATTTTTCCCCCTTCTTCTGAAATGTATCCAGAATTTATTAACAACTGATTAATTTTATCCTCATTGTAACCTAATCTCCGAAGAATATTTTTATAATTTTCTATATCAGTTTGTGAATAACTAATATCCAAGAATATAATTAAATAACAAAAGATTAATACAAATTTATAGTGTCTTAAAAATGAAAGAATTTTGTTAAAAATTAGATTAATCATTTTAATTTTAAGTTTATTTATATAATATTTTAAATTCACCAAAATTATATATTTAATATAAATATTAACTTAAAAAATGTCAAGTTATTTCAAATATTTTTTGAGAGGGCTTTAATGCTCAAAGAATTTAAAAAAGGTTGAACATATTACTTATATTTTCGATATAATCATAAGAAAAGAGACAAAAATCTTCAATACCTAATGATTTTGTTAAAAATATTTTACTTGCCACCTTATATCTGCTTTGATTCATCAATGATATTCCCATTACTATGTTTTCCTTTGGAACGTAATTGAGCATTTGTTCTATATTATTTTTATATTCCTCCTGTGAAACAACATAATTCATTGGCATAACAAAATCAACATATTGATTATTAACCCAATCGTCCCAGAATTGGAAAAAATTATTACGAGCTTTATCAATATCTGGTATCACAGCAGTTGAAAATACTATAGAAGAATTTCTTTTTTCTATGTAATTTTTTATCTGTCGAACAAAAATTGTAATTTGTTCTCCTCTGAAATTTTGCCACTTTCGTTCAAATTCCAATAACTTATCCTTACTAAACGATTTTTCAATTTTTTCTGGATTTTTCACTAAATCGAGCGGGTCAACATTATAAAGTGAAAAAAATTTTTTTCTTAAAACTTCATTATAACAAAAATTTTCATTAGCATATCTTACATAATCTAAATGAATGCCATCAATAGCATAACTATCAATTACCTCTCTAATTACATTGAATAAATAATTTCGAACATCGTCAATCCCTGGAGAAATAAAAATTAAATCTGTTTGAATTTGTGAACTAAATTGATTCTTATTTATTAAATTATTCGGAACACAAAACCATTCGGGTTTAGTAAAATAAAGATGATTCTTATTTTTTGGTTTTTCTTGTGATGACCATAAAAAATATGTATTAAACCAACAATGAACTTTAATGTTTTTCTTATGGGCTTCCATAATAAAGTATTGAAGCGGGTCGAACTCTTCTATATTACTTTTGATGTCTTCTGCTATTGGAACAAATCTACTCTTATAATAAGCGTCCCCCCTTCCTCTTACTTGAACGAGAAGATTATTAAATCTTCCTTTTAATGCGGTATCAATTATTTTATCAATTATTTTTTTTGACACGAGATTTTCTCTTGTAATCCAAATACCGCGAAAACAATCATCTTTTGATTCAGACCGAAAAGGAAATGTTAAAACCAATAAAATAAATATTACAATTAAATGGTGATTTTTTTTAATGCGGAAAAACATAAATAATTTTTTTACGTAGGATTCAATTAATCTACCTTTAAAAAATGACAACCATAAGTTGCCCTTCTTAAAAATTAGGGATATTAAGAACTGGGTAACAGTCAAAATATAATTTAAAATTCTTTAATACTTGTTTTACTTTCTGGTGGCTCTTCCTTTTCTTTTTCTTTTTCCTTTTTCTTTTTCTCTTTTGATTTTTGTTTCTTTTCTAAAGCGGTTTCTTTTTTCTTCAAGAAGTATGATTCGAATTCAAGGAGTTCCACAAAAGCCATCTGAGCAGAATCGCCGCTTCTCGGTCCTATTTTTACTATTCTTGTATATCCGCCATTTCTTTCAATATATTTAGGTGCAATTACTTCAAATAACTCCTTTACAATACCTTTTTCAGTTATAAATTTACTAACCTGCCTAATGGCACTTAAATCTTTTCTTTTTGCAAAAGTAATGAGACGCTCAGCCGGTCTCCTCATCTCTTTTGCTTTGGCGAGTGTGGTTTTAATCTTCTTTTCCTTGAAAAGAGAAGTTACGAGATTTCTTAATAATGCCCTTCTCGCCTTGTTATTTCTACTTAACTTTTTAAAATCTATTCTATGTCGCATTGGAAATTATCCTTCATCATCTTTTAAATAATTACCAACATTCATACCAAATTGGAGTCCTTTTTCTTCGAGCATCTTTTTGAGTTCTGTTAAAGATTTTCTTCCAAAATTACGAAACTTGAGCATTTCCAACTCTTCCATTTTTACAAGGTCACCTATAGTTTTTATATTCGCTGCTTTCAAACAATTCTGAGATCGTACTGAAAGTTCAAGTTCATCAACGCTCATCTTCAAAAGTTTTCTAATTCTCAACGCTTCTTCATCAATCTCTCTTGTCTCTTCTTCTTCAGTTTCTATGTCAAAATTAATAAACAACTGGATATAGTCCTTTAAAATCTTACCCGCATAATTAAGGGCATCATCAGGAGTTATGCTTCCATCCGTTTCGATTTCAATGGTTAATTTTTCATAATCGGTTCTATGTCCAACTCGTGTGCTTTCGACGTTATACGAAACGTTTTTAATTGGTGAAAATATCGCATCAATGGGTATAGTTCCTATAGGTTGGTCAGGGAGTTTATTATCTTCTGCTGGAACATAACCTCTCCCTCTTTCTATTTTTAATTCCATACCAAAATCAGTATCTTCATTCATATTAGCAATAACAAGGTCTGGATTAAGTATCTCAAAATCATTGGTATTTTTTGCAATGTCCAC
>CAZBIT010000354.1:0-3461 GCA_964491835.1 uncultured bacterium | reverse complement strand
TTTAGAAAAATTTAATAAAAAAATTATTTTTAAGTTATAGCATTTATTAATAAAAAATATTATATTATTATTTATGTAATTAAAATTTAATGCTCGGTTATAAGTAAAATGGAAATTAATGATGTAAAAATGAACTGTCGCAACTATCTTGGAGACAGACCTTGCAAGCCTCATAAGGATGGGAGAGTTGACTGTCTAGATTGTAAACTCTATGATCCTATCGAAGAAAAAATACTGGTAATAAAACTTAATGCTGCTGGTGATGTTATACGTACTACTCCTCTTCTCCGAAAAATTAAGGAAGAGATGCCTCATTCTCATATTACATGGGTATCCAATTTTCCCGAACTTTTGCCTTCACAAGTTGATTATAAGATTAGATCAGATAATAAATCACTTCTATGGTTATCTAAAATGCAATTTGATATAGTTTATAATTTAGACAAAGATCCTACGGCAATAGCACTAACGGAATTAATAGAAGCTAAAAAAAAATATGGTTTTGGAATGGATCGGTATGGTCACTGTTATCCATTAAATGAATCTGCTGAGCATAAATTATTAACTGGATTGTTTGATGATATAAGTAGAAATAATAAGAAAAGCTATGTAGAAGAAATATTCGAAATTTGTGGCTTCAATTTTTCAGGAGAAAAATATTTATTAGAAAAAACTGTAGAAAGGAATTGGAATTTATCACAACCTTCCCCCGTAGTGGGTTTAAATACTGGTTGTGGTGCAAAATGGACTTCTAGACTTTGGCCAAGTGAAAATTGGATTACTTTAGCACAATGTTTGGCTAAAAAGGGGATTGGGATTATTTGGCTTGGTGGTAGAAATGAACATGAAAAGAATAAACAATTTTATCAAAGAGGATTTGGATTTTATCCGGGATATTTTTCTCTTGAAGAATTTGTTGATTTGATTGACCAGTGTGATGTTATAGTAACCCAAGTAACAATGACTTTACATATCGCTATTGCACTTCAAAAAAGGGTAGTTTTAATGAATAATATTTTTAATAAATATGAATTTGAACTTTATGGTTTAGGAGAAATTATTGAACCGTCTGAGAAATGTGAATGTTATTATTCTCAAGTTTGCCCTCATGATTCTATGAAAAAAATTTCTCCATTTGTAGTTTTAGATGCTGTATTGAGACAGATGTAGTATAAAAACTAAAATTTAATATTTACCATTGTAAAGTTATTTATCTAACTATTTTAAGTAAGCAAGTGAGATAAGTTGAATTTAAAATTATGGAATTTAATTGAGGTTGTATTCAAATCTTTAGTTATAAAACCACTCACTTTTTTCTTAATTGTTTAATGTCAATATTTTTAAATTATAGTATGTATTGCAAATGAACATTTTATTTCTGACATCAAGATTTCCTTTTCCTCCGATAGGTGCTGATAAGCTAAGAGTATGTAAAATTCTTGATTTTTTATCAAAAGAACATTCTATTACGTTGTTCTTATTTATAGATAAGAAGTTTAAAGATTCAGAGGTTAATGCTTATAGGAAATATTTTTCCCGTATCGAGATAATTTATCTTCCCTCTTATATTTCATACTTAAATTGTATAGCAGGACTGTTTGGGAAATTACCACTTCAGGTTTACTATTACTATTCCAGTAGAATGAAAAGGTTAATAAATAAGGAAATTAAGAATTTTGATTTGATATTTGTCCATCTTATTAGGATGGCTGAGTATGTGAAAGATTTTAATAACATTCCTAAGATTTTAGACCTTGAGGACGCGATTTCACTGAATTATGAAAGAAGTATTAAATATCAAAAAGGAATGTGCTATCTGAGAAATAAAATAGAGAAAGAGCGAGTTTTGAAATATGAAACAACCATTATTAATAACTTTGATAAAAGTATATTG
Source organism: uncultured bacterium (assembly GCA_964491835.1). Classification (GTDB taxonomy): domain Bacteria; phylum SM23-31; class SM23-31; order JAUVVT01; family JAUVVT01; genus CAZBIT01. The sequence goes on along the minus strand of CAZBIT010000354.1, from coordinate 1,567 downwards.
GTTTCAGAAATTGATAAAAGTTATCTCAACAAATATGCAGATACAAATAATGTTGTGATTATACCAGTTGGAATTGATTTAGAGTTTTTTTCTTATAGTAATGATAACTTCGATTCTGAATGTATTGTTTTTTTGGGTAATATGCGGACATTTCCTAATAATGATGCAGTTGTTTACTTTTATAATGAGATATTCCCTTTGATTTTAAAAGACATTCCTAATTCGAAGTTTTATATTGTCGGTGCCAATCCAACGAGAATGGTTTCGTCATTAGGTAAACGAAAAAACGTTGTGGTTACGGGTCAGGTAAGTGACGTTAGACCATATTTAAGAAGAGCGGTGGTTTCTGTCTGTCCGATGAGAACTGGTGCTGGAATACAAAATAAAATTTTAGAATCTATGGCTTCAGGGACTCCCGTCATTACCTCATCAATGGGATTAGAAGGAATTCAAGCAATCCCAAATGAGGAAATTTTCGTGGCTGACGATAAATATGAATTTGCTGAAAAAACTGTGAATTTAATAAAAGATAAAGAATTAAGAAATAAATTGTCTTTAAGGGGAAGAAAACTTGTTGAGATGAAATACTCAAATGAATCTATTATGGAAGAATTTGAAAAAATTATTCAAGAATTGAAAAACTAAAACTCTTAATCGTTATGGTTAAAATTATTTTTACATTTGTTATATCTTTTGCTATAACATTTTTTGTTGTTCCTTTGATAATAAGGGTTGCAAGTAAATATGGGATAAGTGCATTATCTACTGAGCATTCAATTCATAAAAAATACGTTCCTACGCTTGGTGGTATTGGAATATTTATCGGTTTTGTAGTTGGATTTTTTTTTATTAAGGACTTCTTCCCATTGGTCAATAAAAATTTCTTTAATCATTTTCTTGGGCTTGTTATTGGTTCGTTTTTAATACTTATTGAGGGTATTTATGATGATATTAAAGGAGCGAATTACGTCAAAAAGTTTGCGTTTCAAATTACCGCTTCTTTAGTAGTTATTTATTTCGGATATAATATTACTTTTATTTCCAATCCATTTGGTGATAATCTGCAACTTGGAATATTTTCAGTTCCTGTTACAATATTGTGGATAACAGGTATAACAAATGCTGTAAATTTAATAGATGGTCTTGATGGTCTTGCTGCAGGTATTGGAGCAATCGTATCTCTTATTTTTATTGTAATTGCATATAAATTGGGCGATTTTACTGGTATTTTAGTTTCTTCTTTGTTATTGGGTGCAACTTTGGCATTTTTGAGGTATAATTTTAATCCTGCAAAAGTTTTTATGGGGGATGTCGGGAGTCAGTTCATTGGATTTATTCTTGCCAGTATTTCTATCGACAGTTTTTTCAGTCTTCCAAGCTCACCAGCGGTATTTATACCAATAATTGCACTCGGTTTACCTATAATAGATACTCTTTTAGCTTTCTTTCGGAGAATTATGATAGGTTCTCACCCTTTTAGAGGGGATAAAAAACATATTCACCATTGTCTTATAAATAAGGATATTGGTTATAAAAGAACGGTTTTTTATATTTACGGAGCAAATTT
>CAZBIT010000353.1:0-3496 GCA_964491835.1 uncultured bacterium | reverse complement strand
ATTTGCTTAAATGTAATTACTTTTTTTTATAAACTCAAATCATTTTTGATTAACGTTATCATTTTATTTCTATTTTTTTCATTTTTGTTGCTATGTAAAATAAACAATATTATATTATTAAAAAATAAAGCAAATGTAAAAGAGATGACAAAAATTAAAAAAATAATTGATATAATGATAGAAGATGGTCTTGAGTATTTAAGAGGATAGATATAGTTAGGTAAATATTTATGATTTTCTCAGGTATAGACGGTTGTAAAGGAGGATGGATTGTTATTACCTTACTTAATGGTGAAAAATCTGAAGAAGAGGTATGCCAAGATATTACAAAAGTTGTTGAATATGTTAAAGATTCCGACCTCACTCTCATTGATATTCCTATTGGTTTGATTGATAAAGGATGTGATGAACGACAATGCGATAAAGAAGCAAGAAAATTACTTGGTAAACCTCGGTCAAGCAGTGTCTTTCCACCACCAACCAGACCTGCATTAAAAGGTAATTCTTTTGAAGATTGTTCATATTTGAATTATAAGTGTTCTGGTAGAAAACTTACAAAGCAAGCATATGGCATTCTACCAAAAATTCGTGAGGTAAATGAATATTTTTTAAAACATCCTGAAATTCAGAACAAAATTAGAGAAACTCATCCAGAAGTTTGTTTCTATGGTATTTCAGGAAAAGCAATGGAATTCAGCAAGAAAAAGAAAGAAGGTAAAGAAGAAAGGTTAGAAATTTTAAAAAAGGGGTTCCCTTTATCTTGTGAGATTTATAATAAATGTATTAATAAATTTAAAAGAATAGAAGTTGCAAAAGATGATATACTTGATGCTCTTGTATCCGCAGTATCAGCTAAATTTGCATATTATAATCCAATCAGCATACCTGAAAAAGAACAAAGGGATTCAGAAGGTATAAGAATGGAAATTGTGTACAGTAAATTGTAACTTTAATTAAATTTATTGTATTAAAAAAAATTTATTGTTAGAACAAATATAAACAAAAAATTCGGTATAATATACCGAATTTATGTAAACTCCCCTTTATAAAATTATAATATTTTATTTCACGTATCAAATATTGGAATAAGACAATCGGATATGGCAAAAAATTCCAATATATTTTAAATATTTTTATTAAACTTTTTAATCCAGAATTTCAAGAATTACTCTTTTGCCAGCGCGGGCTGATACAGCACTCAATAAAATACGTATAGAATTTGCGATTTTTCCATTCTTTCCAATCACAAACCCTATTTCTCCTTTAGCAACTCTTAATTTTAATATGTTCACCTCCTTTCCTTCTACTTCTGTTATTGAAACTTCACTCGGCGTGTTTACAAGATAACCTACAATTTTTTCTAAGAACATTTTGCTATCAACCATAAGGACCTCATCAATTATCTGAATAATAATTTTTCAAGAATTACTTTAAATCTATTTTTTAAATATTTTTTTATTTTTTTTAATAATAATACAAAAAATTACAATTGTCAAGAAAAAAGTTATAAATCATTGAGTTTTTTGAAAGAAATAGAAATTGAAAAATGATTATATCTTTGATATGTATTTCATTTTAATTAAATGAAAATTTGAAGATTATTTAAGAGATTACTTTAAATTTACAAAAACAATCTATTAAAGTTGTAAATGAAATAATATTTATACTAAAAACTAATCAAATATTTTTCTAACTTTTGGATTTAAAGTTTCAAATTGTTTCATCCATTCTTTTCTTTCCGTTCGAAGTTTATCTCTAATTTCTTTCATAACAGAAACTTCGTAATGATTTTCTGGAGCAAATCTATCGAGGTCGATACCCGGTACGTCATAAGGAACTTCATATCCCCAATACTCATCTTTTTTCCATTTTATTTTATCTCTTGCAATCATTTCAATAATGGTGATAGAGTCCTTGATGGAAATTTTTGTTCCTCCCCTTTCTCCCCCAACTTTACCTGTATTTAATATATAGCAATTTATATCAGGATTTTTATTCAACAAATCATAGAAGATGTTTCCTTCTTCTGCTTCAGAGCCAATGATAAATGGATTTGTTCCGACAACTCTTTTTGATTTTCCTGCCTGTTCAGGGTCGCCAGCAGAAGTTTCAATGGATTCTCCTAACATAAAAGCTGCAGCAGCCCATTCAGGGGAAAGTTTTGCAATTGGTGGTACAATATCATATCTTCTTGTAATAAATATAACGTTATCCACGCCATCAATGTCTATTCTGTCGTCTGTAAAAGCAACGTCTGAGCGTTTAACCATTGCCCTTCCGTTTGATGTTAATGACTCGTCAAAGAAATCAACTTTGTTTCCTTCGGGAAGAATTTTGACATTTTCAAGCATAGCCCTCGGAGAAATAGCAGCCGCATATAATAATGGCTGTGAATCGGGCTCAAGCGCATCGGTCTTTATATAATATGAATCTTCTGTCCCATAACACTTTCTTGTTGGTTCTAAAATCACGACGTCATCCTGCCGAATTACTACCGATTCTGGATAATTTAACCAGTGTGAATGACAGGATAACGAGGTTTTACCTGTTCCACTCAATCCAAAAAATATAAACTGCACATCCTTAATACCTTCATTCTTTTTAACCCTTAATATTTTACTACTTGCATGTAATCCCAAACAATTATTCTTTTTAACTCTATACATTATTTTTCTTAACATACTTTTCTTTATTTCGCCTTTATAATCGCTACCGAGAACAATTGTTAAACCATAATCGGGTATTACCAAAACCTTTCTTGTCTGCCAGGCAGGGAGAACTATTGTTGTAAAAATAGGTTCTTTTCCTTCTGGAGGGAATAGAGTATTTCCCCACATTAAGGGCAATCGAGCATAGTTAGAATCTACATAAATTCTGCAGGGCACTTTAAATTGAGGAGCCATACACATCGTACGGTCAAGTTGGATAACTTCAATATTCTTTATATGCTCAAAAGCATCTTTAATAAGATTTCTTTCAGTGTCATTCAAGTCACGTAAAATAACTTCCGTAAATTTCGCGCTCCTGTTCCTTACTTTCGAAATCACTGCAAGATTGCCAAATTGTGTTATTTTGCCTCCTTGTTCCATTGCAAGATTTCTAAGTTGATAATCAGATGGATTATAAATTATTTTCTTTGGATTGAAATCAAATTCCATTATCTTCATATATGTTACTCAATTTTACTTGGATTGTAATATTTTAATTATTATATTTTATTTATATAATATAATAATATATTTTTCAAATTTCAATCTTTATTCAATTTTTTTTATTTTTTACATAATATTTTACATATCTTTTGAATATTTTTTATTAATAAATTGTATTCAAAATATGTAAATGAAATTTTAATTAAGGAGGAAAAATGAAGAAGGTATTTTTCATTACATTAACTTTATTTTTAGCCTTTGCATTCATTTTATATGCACAGGGAAAACAAAACTTTACAGGCGTATGGCAACTTGACAAAACAAAAGGCCAACTTCCTGAGATG
>CAZBIT010000352.1:0-3503 GCA_964491835.1 uncultured bacterium | reverse complement strand
AGAATTTTTCCTTCTTTATCTGCACATATAACACTACACTGGGTTGTAGGGTCAAGCCAGCCAAGACAATCTATTGAACCTGTTGCTGGGTCATAACTTAAAATCCAGGAATTATCTTCATCCCTTCCACCGAGCATATACAACTTGCCATTTTTTCCATAAGTTAACGATTTAAGATTCCAATATTGGAAGGGCTTGCCCTTATTAATAACTGTCGATGTAGATGGATGAAATTTAAACAAAAATCCATCGTTAATGGTTCCACACCAGAATCCGCCGTCTTTCTCACGAAGTGCGGAAGCGATGCCGTTTTCATATATTGGGTCACTGTCCATTCCAGTTTGCGTGGGGACGGTTGCCCCTGTGAAGGTTGGTTTATCATCACCATAAGCAAGTCGATAAATTCGACCGCCATTAAGAGATGAATATGCAGTAAAACCACCTTTCATTAGTTCTTTTTTATCCACTTTTACTTCTGACCTGTAATATGTGGAGAAATAAACCGTTCCTGCATCATCAATCATAAGCACTTTTTGAACTCCTCTCCATGATACTTTACCAAAATCTTTAACTCTCCAAGGGGTCATAATTTCACCAAAATCTTTGATTGATTTTGTGTCATAATTATAAGCAAAAAGACGTCCAGCAGGATAAGTCACGCAATATATCCTTGAATGAATTGCATCAACCGCTAAACAGTTGATTCCTTGTCCTTTAGAAATTATGCCAAAATCTTCAAGTTTTTTTGTTTCAGGAGTGAATGAAAATAGATAGCCACCTTCATAAGTATTATTTTTATCATCAAAGATTTCATTATAAGTCGATGTGCATCCAAAAATGATACTTTTTGGCCCCAGAGCAATGTCACTGATTGACGTTTGATTTGGAAGAATTGAAGTAACGTTGATTAAATGTTCTATTTTTTCGCTATCTGTTCGGAATAAATGACATCTATCAGCACCTCCAGTAGCCATAGTGCTCCCATACACCCAACCATCTTCCATAAGAATCATATCGGTAACCGCACTTTCACCACCATAAATAGGACCTTTAGGACCGTTAGAAATCAGGATGTGATTTATTATTGAACCGCGGGGTAAACCTCCTTCTCTTTGTGCTGATATTTTTGATACGAAAATAGTGAATGTCAAAAGAATTGTGATAATATGTACAAGTGATTTATTATTCATTATTTAAACTCCTTTATTTATGCATAAAAATAATCAATTCTTCTATAATTATTTTAATGATTCAAGGTTCTCTGGTGGGTCATACCGAAGGAGATAAGGTCTTGTTATTGGTCTTCCATTTTTATCCTTTACGAGTTCATTACCTTTATAAACGCTCCCGAAACTACTGAAATATACAGAATGGTTTTTTGCAGCTACAGCACCGAAACTACCTTCAATGCCCTCAACAGTTCCTATCCAGTGATATTTTTTTTCCTTGATGTCGAGTATGGTCAACGTTCCCAATGCTTTTTCAAGCAGTTCTCCTCCATGATTACCTGCAAGAAAATATAACTTATTCCATTCGTCATCGAGAGCGATGTTTGGAGTATAATGTGGCTGAGATGACATTCCGAGAACATGTCCAAGGTTTTCAAACGTGTTACTGTTGGGTGCATAGCTCCAAACGAATCCGTCAGTCGTAATGCAATATATAATATTTTTTGACGATACGACGGAAGCACGAAAGTCCATAGTTTTTCCGGGGAGCGTTATGTCTATATCAGTAAACTTTTGGGTATCAGGATCGAATTTTGTCAGTCCACCAACATCATTTGCAAAATAGCAGGCTCCCTCCTTATCCATAATCATTTCTCTGACTCTATCACGCAATCTGCTCATTCTTGCCACAGATTCATACCGATTGAGTTCTCTTGTGGTAAGATTAATTCGCCAAAATCTTCCTTCTACTGTAATTCCATTAACAATATTACGTTTTTCATCATAATAAACGGCAACAATAGCACAGTATGGGAACGGCGTTCCTAAATATTCAACGTTTTTTGATACAGGATTATATTTGATAACCGCACTACCGACATAACTTTTGGGAAAGAATGCTTGCGTATATTCGTGAATGTATGAACTTCCCAAATATCCAGCAGTGTAAATATTACCTTTTGAATCAGTTGTTATATTTGCGTGGATTTTTCCGTGACCGGGGGATTCTGCATTTGAATAAAGAGAACTTGCTTTATCAAGTTCAAATTCCATAAATACCTTGTCTTTTTTAGGGTTGTAGTAGCAAATCGCAGCGTTACCAAATCCCCATAACCGTTCGTAACGGTCACTTTTATCCAAGGGACCAGTTATTGCATCACTTCCCCAGTGGTCACCGCCACAAAACCATATCTTACCATCGGGTGTTTCACATATTTTATTCCAGTTTGTGTTCTGTGCAGATTCACCTTTCCACATAAGACCTTCTGCAAGATAGGTTTTTAAACGAATTTTTTTAAGGTTATCAACATTAATCGATTGACTATGTGTTTTTGATGAAATACTTAATAAACAAAGTATGATTATTAAATTTAAAGTTTTATTTTTCATCGCTTAATATTACCTCATAATTTTAATTAGTTATTTTCATAAGAATCTTAATATTATATGCGGTCTTTTTAAATTGTTGGATTTTTTTATAGAGTTATTGTAATTCCCGTTGCAAACTGCCAATTATAACTTAGAGAATTTATAAAACCAAAATTTATCGCAGCGTCAAGTATTATAGTTGGTTTAATGGCATAATTCACGCCAAACAAAGCATAAGAACTCAACTTTTTTTTAAAGCCCTCTTTTTGTTCAAAGTATTCATAAGCATATAGGTCGCTCATCATACTAAATTTTTTTGTTATATTTCTTGTAAAACGAATTGTTCCAAACAGTTGGCGTTCTAATCCCGATTCCCAATATTTACCTGCAAGAGTTACACCCAAATTCATATCAAACTGATACTTTTCTTTAGTATTTGTGAAAATAAGAAAACCAGTAAAGTCAGTTTCACCGGTTCCCAATCCTCCGATAGGTATCCATACAATTTTTTTTGCTGTTGGAATTTTGACGTGTAACTGAACAGCGAGCATTTTTTCCTCGTAAAAATTCGTCCAGAATCTATACCTTGCACCAACATATGTATCACCTATGCCTTCACCAACACCCTTTCGAATCCACTCATATCCAAGAGTATCCGGATTATAAAGTCGTAAATATGGCGTAAATGCTACAAATATTTCGAGGTTCAGTCCTGCACCGTATTTAATCTTTACAGTAGTGTTAAGTGACTCATCTGATGAACTGACACCGCTTTCGGTTTCGAATGCTCCGGGGTATGTCGTAAATGCGTTAGTAGTAAATGATGGTCTTTGAGGCGTTGCTTTCTTTTCTCCTAATTCTTGACCGGATAGTATAAGTGAATTTGAAAATATTAAAATCAAAATGATTTTAGCCCAGATATTGAATTTTTTCTCCATCTGTCTACTTTTTTTCATAACATCTTTA
>CAZBIT010000351.1:0-3512 GCA_964491835.1 uncultured bacterium | reverse complement strand
ATATAAAATCCACTATATCCGCAGATTCTCGAATTTGGTCTATTTTGTCTTGAGGGATCATAATAATTATTTAAAATGCTATACAATGATTTAAATTTTTAGATTAGGGTAAACAAACAATATTTTATCATTTTTTATTGAGTAAAACCATATTCTTTTAAATTTTGTATTTATAACAAGATTCTGTAAAAAGTTCTTTAATTCAGATTCATCAAAATCTTCTTCTTGCAAGTCTATAATAGATGTAAAATAAATAAGTAAATCTATACTATTAGCATTAGTCTCATATTCCTTATTTAACTTTTTATTTAAACTATTAAATATTGTAGATGACTCCCAAAAAGAATAAGAATATAAAAATGAGATTTTAAATTTAGGATGTTCTTTTTTAAAAATATGTATTATTCCTTTTTGCTTTAATTGTGAAGAAATTTTAATTTCATTATCATTTATATTATTTTCGTTTAATATAATAGAAATAATATTCCTAATTAACTTTTTCAAGTCATTTTTAATAATTTTCCTATCATAACATATAGTTATTAATCTTTTCCCAAATTTCTCCTTTAAATTCTTTGATAATTTCTCAAATTCTTCATGGAAAATTTTATTCAATTTATTACGATAGGATTCCAATCTTAACAACAATTCGTCAGTATCTTCAGTCAATTCAAAAGCAATTGAAGTTCCATCTGATAATTTACAATAAATATCAGGTTCTGGAGGATTTCTCTTCTCATACTTAATTATTTTTAAATGATTATCTGGTGAGTTTACAAACTTTTCAAATATTTCTATTTCTTCTATTTCTTGTTTTTCAGACATTTATTTTATATATCTTTAATTAAAATAACAAACATTTGTCATGCTGAACCTGTTTCAGCATCTAAGTTAATAATAAATGATAGATTCCGAAACAAGTTCGGAATGACAGTTGTTTTATAATTTTATACATTTGAAATCTTTACAAAAAAACTTTTTATTATTTATAGTTCCACAATGGTAACTCCTTCTCCACCCTCATTCCATTGTGCGGAACGTTTAGATTTTATCTTGGGATTATTCTTTAAAAATTCGTTAACTTTTTTCCGAAGGACACCAGTCCCTTTTCCGTGAATTATTTTCACTTCACTAATTCCCATAATTTTTGCTTCATCAAGATATTTATCAAGTGCATAACAGGCATCAATTGAATCCATCCCTCTTAAGTCAATCTGGTCTTTTGTTTCTACAACTGGAATTCTATCTAATTTTGATTTTATTTCTTTATCAAATTTATCAATTTTTTCCAATTTTTCAATATTTGTTTCAATCTTTTTCCCATCAACTAATATTTTAACTCTTCCGGATGAATCAGGAATGGATATAACTTCTCCTTTTATATGTGATTCTTTGTGTAAGACCTTATCGCCTATAGCAATATTTTTTTCAATAAAAATCGGTTCTTTTATTTCTTGAAGTTCTTTTTTTATGAATTTTTTCTGTTCAGAGACGATTTCTTTTGCCTTTTTTATTGATTCCTTATTAGCAGAAGCAATTTTTATTTCCTGAATTGCCTTTTCAATCGCTTGATTGGATGATTCAAGTATTTTTTCCGCTTCTTTCAATGCCTCTTCCTTTTTTTCTCTTGAAAATTCTTTTAAAGAAGAGACCTTTGTCTGGTATTGTTTTATTAATTTGTCGAGTTCTGATTTTTTGTAATCAATTTCTGATTTTTCATCATTTATCTTTTTTATGCTTTCCTGAAGTTCTTTAATCATATTCTCTATTCTATTTTCCTGTTCTCCGAATAGTTCATTAGACCTTTTTAATATGTCTTCGGGGAAATTTAATCTTTTGGATATTTCAAATGCATAACTGCTCCCGGGAATCCCCTGTCTGAACTGATAGGTGGGCTTCAAGTTTTCTTCATCAAATATCATTGAGCCGTTTTCAATGCCGGGTTTATTATATGCGAAGACCTTCAGGGCGCTTTGGTGAGTTGTAACGACAGTTAAACCGTTAGAATCAGTAAGTTTTTCAAGAATTGCCATTGCAATGGAGCATCCCTCTTTTGGGTCAGTTCCCGTTCCTATCTCGTCTATCAATGTAAGATTGTATTCTGACGTGTCGGTGATAAATTCTTTATACCTTCCAAGGTGGGATGAGAACGTGCTGAGGTCTTTTTCGATGGACTGTTCATCACCGATGTCACAGAAGATTTTTTGAAAAACGGGTAATTTTGTATCTTCATCGGCAGGAATGTGCATCCCACTTTGAGCCATAAGAGAAAGGATTCCAATTGTTTTAAGAGCGACCGTTTTCCCGCCGGCATTTGGTCCGGATATGATTAGTGTCTTTAATCCATCTCCAATTTTAACCGTTAAAGGGACAACGTCATCAGGGGATTTTTTTAATAATAAAATTGGATGTTTTCCGTTTATAATTTCAATCACCTGACGGTTGTGTATAAACGGTTCATTTGCGCCAATTTTTATTGAGAATTGTGCCTGTGCATAATATAAATCGACTTCGGCGAGTATTTCACAATTTTCAATTATTTGTTGTATATTTTCTCTAATATTATCGGTTAATTCTTTTAATATTTTTCTTATTTCTCTTTCTTCTTTTGATTTCAATTCTTCAAGATAATTATTCATATCAATAATTTCTATTGGCTCAACAAATAAAGTAAATCCAGTTGAAGACCTGTGGTGAATAATTCCTTTTATCCTTGAGACGTGTTCCTCTTTTATTGGTATTACCCCTCTGCCATCCTTAATGGTAACTAAATCTTCTCTTGTGTATCCTAATTTTGAAAACTGCCTTAAAATTTTGTTAAGTTTAGTTCGAACTTCCTCTTCCTTTATGATTATTTCTTTTCTCAATTTTTTAAGTTCTGGTGAAGCTTTATCAAGAATTGTCCCATCTTCATCAATGGATTCGATTATACGGTCGAAAAGGATTTTTAAAGAGGAAATTTTTTGAACAATGGAATATATTTCTGGATATTGGTCTTTTCTTTCAAAAAGGAAGTTTTTAATGTTTTTCCCAATTTCAATGTTAATTGCAACTGCATATATTTCAGAGGGGTCAAGGATTGCACCTTCTATATGGGCTTTTTTTATGGAAGAGGAAATATCCTTTAAACCATAAATAGGGAACTCGTTTTTTGATTCGATTATTTCTTTGAATTGGGAAACGATTCTAAGTTTTTTTTTGATTATTTCTTCATCATTGAAAGGGATAATTGATAAGGCAAGTTTTTTTCCCATTTCAGATATGGTAAATTCAGAAAGATATGTTTTTATTTTATCATATTCGAGTGATTTAAGAGATTGTGCATCCATTTATTTAAAAGAAATTTTTCTTATAATAACATTACTTGTTCTCTGGTTTTTTTCTACTTTCCTGTATAATTTCCTGTAATGCCTTTTTTTTAGTTGTATCGATGTTTAGATGTTTTAATAAATCTTGATATGGTCCTTTCAAATATGATTCTTCCTGTGTAGGTTTTTCGGTCATTTCTTTTT
>CAZBIT010000350.1:0-3522 GCA_964491835.1 uncultured bacterium | reverse complement strand
CAAAAAGTATAGATTATTCTCTTTTAGCAAAGAGTTTCTTATTTCCTTTTCCTGTTTCCAGATTTTTTTTATTCCAGCACCTTCAACTCTGTCTCTGACTTCAGACCTTTCTATGATTATTGAAGGATTAAACAGGTTCTCCAAAGAATCTATTATTTCCTTTTTATAATATTCAACACCAGCATTGAGGCATTGAATCACCATAATATCATCGTATTTATCGATAATTAATCCTGACATACCATCCCCTTCAGTATTAAAAATACGATAACAATCCGTTTCCTCCGAAAAAAAAGGTTGTCTTATTTTATAACTATCTAAAATCTTTGATTCAAAGAAATTGTAATCAGGAACAACGTCTTTCCTTGATAATATTCTAACGGTAACCTGCGAATCTGTGTTAATTGTTCCTACACCCAAAAATTCGTCGTTATGTGAAAAAATTTTAACGGGTGAGCCCTTTGGTGGGTTTCCTGACACCTTATTAATTGCACCAGAAAATATCCACAGATGATTTTTTAATACAGATTTTTCCCTTCCTTTTTTAATCCAGACCTTTTCCATTATTCCATTAAATAAAATTCCCAAAACGTAATTGAGAATTGGAAAAATTAACGATAAATGGTTATTCTATTCTTTCTTCTTTCTGTTAGAGAAATCTTTTCTTTCTAAAAAGTTGTCTATTTCTCTTGGACTAATTCTTCACAACCAGAAATGTTATTACTTTTTAAGTTAATTCGTGATGAATTTTTACCAATACCCACAGCACCAACCTGATTGCCCTTGCCTGTTGAACGGATTGTATTATTTTCAATAATTATATCTCTTGTATTTCCGCCAATATAAAATCCATATGCCTTAAATGACGAATTGCCGTTGTTTTCAATAATATTATTTTTGAATGTATTTCTATGACCGCTGTTCTGTTCCGTTTCATTTCTGAAATTGATGCCGTGTTGAGCATTTTCATATATATGATTATTTACAAAAAGATTATCTGTATCCTGGTGCCCAATGGATATTCCAAAACGACCATTTCCATAAGAAACATTATCTTTAAATATTCCGTTCTGGACCCTCCAGCAAAGGAATATTCCGTCCTGTGAATTGTTATGGGTCCTGCATTTTTCAATAATGGGGTGGTCAGAACCTGTGCCCGGATGAAATCCAAGTCCATTCCCGTAAGATGCTTCACAATTTCTTACTGTTATATTTTCAGTTATCTGCCAGGAAAACGTATCGCCATTAAATTCATTAACTTTTACATTCTCAACAAGGCAATTTTTCGACTTGTGCAGATAAATTCCACCTCCCCTGCATCCATTGATATAATCGTTCGATTTTTTATTGCCCTCTACAGCGAAATTTGCAATCTTAACATTTTCAACTTCAACTCCTTCAACAATTGAACAGGCATTTGAAATTACTCCATTCTTTGAAGCGATATAATCATTAACTGTTCTATTGTCAAAGTATATGACATTTCCATTGATAGCAGTGATTTTTGCAGTTGTAACATCCCATCCCCCTTTATGAGAATCATCAAACAATTGAATAGCCATTCCAACTTTAAAGCCCGAAGGGTCTTTTACAGATGCTTTTAGCATTCCCCAGTCAGCATCAACTACAAAATTGGTTTTAAAACCGTTACATTTATGAAGGACTGTTTTTTCTCCGGAACCGATTAATGACATATTGCTGTTTAAACGAACAGGTGCGATGATTTCAAATTGACCGGGTTTTAACAATACAGTTCCACTACCTCTCGTTTTTAGTGCGTCCACCGCTAATTGAATTGCTTCAGAAGTATAACCCGTTATATCTGCGCCCGCACCTCCAACAGTAATAATCCGTTCTGCATATTTAATATCAACTAATCCTTCAACTTTTGGGACATCCTGCCCTATAACTACGCTCGTGAAAACAAAAATAAAAATTATAATTATTTTAAAAATTGAATTAATCTTCATAAGATTTCTCCTTTTTTAATTAATTACCTATTTTAAAAATCAGATAGTTTTAAACTTTTCAAAAATGAATGAATTTATCGTTTCAACTAATTTGCTCTTATCAACTTTTATTTGCGTTCTATCGCTCATATTCTTTAAAGTAATTTTCCCTTCCTTTATTTCATCAGGACCCTCAACAATTACAAGTGGAATACCCTTTTTATCTGCATAAGAGAACTGTTTGTTCAGTTTGTCACATTCAAAATATATTTCAGTATTAAATCCTTCCTTTCTAAGCATTGAAGCAAGTTCAACGCTGTTTTTAATATACTCCTTTCCAAAAAGGCAAATCATAACCTGCGTTCTTGTTTTTTCATCAGAAAGTAAATTCAACTGCCTCATAGCAGTGAAAATTCTGTCAAGACCGATGGTAGTTCCTGAAGCGGGGATATCCCTTCCCAAAAAAGTGCCGATTAACTCATCATATCTTCCTCCACCGGTTAAACTTCCCATATGTGGGAGGTCATCAACAATCGATTCATATATTATCCCTGTATAGTAATCAAGTCCCCTTGCAAGATAAAGGTCAAACTTATAAGAATTTTTATCTATATCAGTCATTTCGAGATAATTAAAAAGTGCCTCAATCTCATTTAAACCCTCAGTAAGAGATGGAACGGAATATATTTTTTTGTTTAATATATTTATCACATCGTTTGAATTTTTCTCAAGCGAAATATTTAAAATTTCATTGATTTTATTTATAATCTCTTTTGAGAATCCCTTTCCAATCAGTTCTTCATTGACGCCCTCCATTCCAATTTTATCTAATTTGTCAAGAGACCTCAAAAATGTTGCTTCAAGTTCGGGATTTATACCTAAAAATTCAATAATTCCTCTTAAAATTTTCCTGTTGTTTATTTTAATTTTATAATTTTTAAATCCCAATTCTTTTAAAATTTCATCTGTTAAAATAATAAATTCAGCATCAACGAGAATCGAATCTGAGCCGACAGTATCCGCATCGCACTGATAAAATTCCCTGAATCTTCCTTGATGTAATTGCGGTTTTTCTGCTCTCCAGACGGGTTGAATCTGATACCTTTTGAATGGCTTACTTATTTCCGGGTTCATTGCAACAACTCTGCACAGCGGAACAGTCAAATCATAACGAAGAGCAAGTTCATCTCCACCTTTATATGCAAGTTTATAGATTAACTTATCACTTTCAGGACCGTATTTTCCTGTAAGTATATCCAGATATTCGATAGAAGGAGTTTCAAGTGGTTCAAAACCGTATTTTGTGAATACCTTTTTAAATTTATCAATAATTTCTTCTCGGGAAATCATCTCCTCCGGTAAAAAATCCCTTGTTCCTTTGAATGTGCGTGGGGTGATGGTGGTCATAGTATTATTAGTTTAATTATAAAATGTTTTAATTTTTTAATAAGTTTTATTATCTTTTTTCATTATTATTAAATACTTAAATCCTCTTAGGTAAAAATTATATTTTTTTGCTCTATAATGCCATATATTTGTATTTGATGTCTGGTTATGTCTTGTTATACATACA
>CAZBIT010000349.1:0-3529 GCA_964491835.1 uncultured bacterium | reverse complement strand
ATATTACAATGTATTTTAAACTATTAATATAAATATATTTATATTAATAATCAAGTATAAAAAACATAAATTTATATACAATATATTGTATATGATAAAATATATATTACAACATATTGAATATTTTTTCATTTTTTTCTTGACAAATTTAGTTTATATTTTTATATTTAGTTTGAAAGATATACATTATGATTTCTGGAGGCATTTTTAATGGCGGGTAAAAAAGATTTTTCAGAGAAAGATAAACAAACAAAAGAAGTTTCTTTAAATTTTCTTGAAGGAATCGATTATGGTAAGGATAATGGAAAAGACGAGCACCTTTTCCAAAAAGAACCTCCTTTCAAAACCGAACTTTCCTGTAATTCCTTAATCGTTCTAAAAAAGAGATACTTAAAAAAGAATGAAAAGGGAGAAGTTGCAGAAACGCCTGAAGTTATGTTCTGGAGAGTTGCAAAAAATATTGCAAAAGTAGATAAACAGTATGAGCCAAATGCAGATGTTCAAAAAACGGCAGAGGAATTTTATGGGATAATGGTTAAACTCGAATTCATTCCTAATTCGCCAACGATGATGAATGCAGGAAGAGAACTTCAACAACTCAGCGCTTGCTTCGTTCTTCCAATAAAAGATTCTATGGATAGTATATTCGAAGCGGTTAAAAATACCGCAATAATACATAAAAGCGGAGGGGGAACTGGTTTTTCATTTTCCCGAATCCGTCCTAAAAATGACATAGTTCTCTCTACAAAAGGGATTTCAAGCGGTCCTATTTCATTTATGTCGGTTTTCAACACTGCAACAGAGACAGTAAAGCAAGGAGGGACGAGAAGAGGCGCCAATATGGGAATACTCAGAGTGGACCACCCGGATATAATTGATTTTATCACCTGTAAATCTAAAGAGGGGCAATTTTCAAACTTCAATATATCAGTGGCATTAACCGAGAAATTTATGCAAAAAGTTTATGCAGATGAAGAATTTGAACTATTCAATCCAAGAGATAAATCAATGAAAAGCAGTATAAAAGCAAAAAAAGTTTTTGATTTAATTGTAAATCTTGCTTGGAAAAATGGAGAACCCGGAATAATATTTATAGATAGAATTAACAAGGCAAATCCAACACCTGAAATTGGAGAAATAGAAAGCACAAATCCCTGCGGCGAACAACCGTTGTTACCTTACGAATCCTGCAATCTTGGCTCGATTAATTTAGCGGTTATGGTAAAAAAAGATAATGGAAAATTTAAAATCGACTATGAACATTTATCTATAGTCATTGAAAAGAGTGTTCATTTTCTTGATAACGTCATCAATGCTAATAGATACCCTTTGAAAAAAATTGAAGTAATCACTAAAAAGAACCGCAAGATTGGTCTCGGCGTTATGGGTTGGGCGGATATGTTAGTTCAATTAGGAATTCCCTATAATTCCGATGATGCCTTGACGAAGGCGGAAGAAGTTATGAAATTCATTAATGAAACATCAAAAAAAGTGTCAATAATGCTTGGAGAGAAAAGAGGAGTTTTCACGAACTTTAAATACAGTATTTATAACGTTCCGGGTGGAATGCGACTCAGAAACGCAACGACAACGACAATTGCTCCAACAGGAACTATCAGCATCATTGCAGATTGTTCAAGTGGAATTGAACCATTATTTGCGATTTCTTTTGTCAAAGAAAATATTCTTGATAACAATAGATTGCTTATGGTTAATAAACATTTTGAAAAGATAGCAAAAGAAAAGGGGGTTTATTCAGAAGAACTTATGGAAAAAATCGCAAAAAACGGTTCCATTCAGAAAATTGCAGAAATCCCGGAAGATATAAAAAGAGTTTTTGTTACTTCTCACGACATTTCCCCTTTATGGCACATTAAGATGCAGTCGGCATTTCAGAAATATACCGACAACGCCGTGTCAAAAACGGTTAATTTTCCAAATAGTGCAAAACCAGAAGATATTAAGGAAGTATATATACTTGCTCATAGATTGGGATGTAAAGGCGTTACGGTTTACAGAGACGGCAGTAGAAAGGAACAGGTATTATCAATAAAAAAAGATGAAGAAAAAAAGACAGAAAATATAGAACCAAGAAAAAGACCAGTTGTTACGTTCGGAAAAACCGAAAAGATTGAGACCGGCGATGGAACACTGTATCTGACTATAAATAAAGATGAATTTGGATTATGCGAAGTATTTGCCAATATTGGCAAACATGGAAGCGAAGTTGCTGCATGGTCAGAGGCAGTGGGTAGATTAATATCACTTTGTTTGAGGTCGGGGGTCTCTTTAAAATCAATCGTTCAACAATTAAGAGGCATAACGTCAAGACCAATATGGCACAACGGCGAACAGATACTTTCCGTTCCGGATGCCATAGGTAAAGCACTTTCAACATTTCTTGACGAAAAAGATGTTGTGAAATTATCGAAAAAAACAAAAGACGAACAACCAGAACCTGAAACATCCAATAAGACACAATACCTTTCCTGTCCCGACTGTGGCGGACCTATTGAACACGAATCCGGATGCATACTTTGCAGGACTTGTGGCTTCTCAAGGTGCGGGTAAATATAACTTATGAATTTTAAAAATAGATTAAAAGCCAATGATAATCATTCTTCTAATTTTATCGTATTAACTTTGCCCAAAGTTGATAGTGGTTTATCAAATCCATCCTCATTTCCAATGATTAGAATTACAAACTTATCAGGATGAAGGTATTTTTGTGCTACTTTTTGCACATCTTCCTTTGTAACCTTTGCTATATTATCACGAAAATTTTTTAAATAATCCTTTGGATAACCATCATATTCAAGACTTATTCTTTGAGTTAAAATTCCCCTCGATGACTCAAAATTAAAAACAAACGAGTTCAAATATGTATTTTTTGCAACGTTTAACTCTTCATCTGTTACGGGATTTTCTCTAATTTCATTTATCAATTTTTTTAACAATTCTATCGCCTTAACCGTTGATTCCAATTTTGTCTGCATTACTGCTCTGAAGGTTCCTTCATAAGAAGGTATAGAAAACGAACTTCCAACTGAATATGCAAGTCCTTCTTCTGTTCTTATTTTAAAAAATAATCTCTGAAAATCGAGTATTTCATTCATTATGATGATAGAAAAATAATCAGGATTATGACGCTTTACACCAAGGTGTCCGATAGAAACGTTTGACTGATTAATATCCTTAAAAATGTAATTCACCGAACTTTTAACATTCTCATTCACTATCGGAACCAAAGGAAAATTAATATTTTCCTTTTGCCAATCTTTAAAGACGTTTTCTAATTTCTTTATTAATTCCTTTTCATCAAAATCCCCTGAAAATCCCATTATTACGTTATTAGGATGAAAATATTTTTTGTGAAAATTTATTAAATCCTCTCTTGTAATATCATTAATCGTTTCTTCATACGGGACTCTTGCAAATACGCTATTTTTCCCGTAAATGAGAAAACCAAATTCCCTCCTTAAAATAGAATTTGGTTCATCATTCCTTCTTCTGATTTGTTCAAGGACTT
>CAZBIT010000348.1:0-3534 GCA_964491835.1 uncultured bacterium | reverse complement strand
ATTCAATGCGTCTCTACGTTAGTCCGGTGATTAATGTTTAAAGTTAATCAGATGAGATATTAAATTGCGGGTTTTAAATTTTTTTAGTGCCGAGGGCGGGAATCGAACCCGCATGGTCTTAATGACCGGGGGATTTTGAGTCCCCTGCGTCTACCTATTTCACCACCTCGGCTTATTTTTTTATTTAAATACTTTTGAAAATATAAAAACATTTACAAAAAAGTCAAGTCAAATTTAAAGCATTGTTCACAACAAAATGCAAAATATTTGCTTTTATACAATATTTTTTTTATAATATAACTTAAATTAAATTAATTTTTATGTAAAATAAAACAAAAAATTATGGGGCAAATTCAAATCCCAGATAAAGTAAAACTAATTACTGGAATCACTTACAAAGACGAAAAAATATTTAATGATGCTATAAAAAAATTATCCGAATTTTATGGTGAAATTGATTGTCATCTCGAACCATATAATTTCAATCATACTGACTATTACAAAGATGAACTTGGCGATAATCTGAAAAAAACTTTTATAAGTTTTACCAAACTTGTTGATATTGAAGAACTTCCAAATATCAAAATTCAAACAAATGAAATGGAGAATGAATTTTCTAAAAATGATAAGCGGACTATAAATATCGACCCCGGATACATTGATTCTGGAAAACTTGTGCTTGCAACAACAAAAAATTATTCACACAGAATCCATCTTGCAAAGGGAATATATGGGGATGTTCATTTAAACATATACAAGGGGAAATTTAAACCAAATTCCTGGACTTATCCCGATTACAGAGAATCATTCGTATTAAAATTTTTTGAAAAGGTCAGGAAAATTTACCTTGAATGTATTCCCTTTCAAACAGAAATATAATTTACTTTTTAAGTTTATTTATCCAATTAAAATTATAAAAGTAAATTTATAAAACTTAAATGAATCTAATATTAACTATTTTTCTATCATACCTTATCGGAGCAATTCCCACAAGCATTATTGTCAGCAAACTATGGAAAGGGATTGATATAAGGAAATATGGAAGTAAAAATGCGGGCTTTACGAATGTTGTGAGAGTTCTTGGCTGGAAACCTGGAATAATAGTAGCGATTATTGATTTAGGAAAGGGCTTAACTGCTACCGTGTTCATTTCAAAGATTAGCATAAACTCAATTAATCTTGATAATACTCTTATTCAGATTCTTGCAGGTTTTTCTGCGATAATCGGACATATATGGACAATATTTGCTGGATTTAAGGGAGGGAAAGGTGTCTTAACTGCACTTGGAATGATTACAGGATTAAATCCAATCTCTGCGGGAATCTGTTTTTTTATCTGGGCAATAATCGTTTACTTTTCAAGATATGTTTCACTCGGTTCTATCACTTCCGCAATATGTTTCCCGATTGTAATATTTATTGAAAAATATTATTTTAATAAATCAATTTCAGAATATTTACTGATATTTTCGATTTTAATTTGTATACTAATTATTTATACACATAGAGCAAACATTAAGCGATTAATTTCTGGGACAGAAAATAAGTTTGGCAAAAAAACTGACAAAACTATATAAATATCAGTTAAAATTTTTAAAAAGGGGGTCAAATATTTTATTTTAAAACATGAAAAATTCAATAAAAATCGGCATACTTGGTGCGGGTGGATGGGGGACGGCATTATCGATTGTTTTACATCACAATAATCATAATATAACATTGTGGGAATTTGATAAGGAATTGGCAGAGAAATTTAAAAAAAGCCGAGAAAATGAAAAATTTTTACCGGGTGTTAAACTCCCATCAGAGATAATCATTACATCAGATTTGGAAGATGCGATAAGCAAAAGTGAAATTATTATTTTTGCTGTTCCATCTCATACAGTTAGAGAAGTTGCAGAGAAAATTAAAAAGTTTGACATCAAAAATAAAATAATTGTCAGTGCAGTAAAAGGTATTGAAAATAAAACACTGTATCGAATGACTGAGGTTTTAAAGGAAATTCTTACAACCTTAAATAATGACGACATAGCAGTGATTTCCGGTCCAAGTCATGCTGAAGAGGTCAGCAGGAAAATTCCCACTGCGGTTACGATTGCATCAAAAAATACAAATATTGCAGTTTATCTGCAGAAAATTTTTATGACTCCATCCTTTCGCGTTTATGCATCAAGTGATGTAATTGGAGTTGAACTTGGTGGTTCTTTAAAAAACGTTATTGCTATTGCTGCTGGTATATGTGATGGTGCAAAAGTTGGCGATAACTCTAAAGCGGCGTTACTGACAAGAGGAATCGCAGAAATTACACGATTGGGAGTAGCATTGGGTGCTGAGCCACAAACGTTCAGTGGATTAACTGGATTTGGAGACCTTATTGTAACCTGTTATAGTTCTTACAGCAGAAACAGATACGTCGGTGAACAAATTGGAAAAGGTGGAAAATTAAAGGATATACTTGAAAATATGGTTATGGTTGCTGAAGGAGTTAGAACAACTGAATCCGCATATCAATTAGCAGAGAAATATGAAGTTGAAACCCCTATCACAAATAAGGTTTATAATATACTTTTCAAAGATGAAAATCCAATTAATGCGGTGAATGAACTTATGACAAGAGAAGCAAAAATCGAGGATTGGAAAATAAAAAAAACGACTTCTTTTGAAAATGAAGTTAACAAGAAAATTTAATTTTATATTTTTTAAAAAATAATAGGTTTAAAACTATAAGGAAAATGAAAAAGGTTTATATTGAAGACATTTCACATCACACCGGTGAAGAAGTAAAAATATGTGGATGGTTATACAACAAAAGGTCGAGTGGCAAATTATGGTTTTTGCTTGTCAGGGATGGGACTGGAATTATACAGGCGGTTGTCTCCAAATCGGATGTTGACGAAGATACATTTAACTCTTGTGAGATTCTAACGCAGGAATCATCTTTAATAATCACCGGAACAGCAAGACCTGACCAGAGAGCCCCGGGCGGATACGAACTCCAGATAAAAAAAGTAGAAATTATACAAATTGCTAAGGATTATCCAATAACACCCAAAGAACACGGAACGACATTTCTGATGGACAACAGGCACTTATGGTTGCGTTCTTCAAGACAACATGCAATACTCAGAATTCGTGCGGAAATAATAAAGGCATGCAGAAACTTCTTTGATGAAAGAGGATTTGTCTTACTTGATACACCAATATTTACTCCCGCTGCCTGTGAAGGAACAACTACTTTATTTGAAACAAACTATTTTGATTCTAAAGTGTATCTCACTCAAAGCGGTCAACTTTATAGTGAAGCAACAGTAATGGCTTTTGGAAAAGTTTACTGTTTTGGTCCTGCGTTCAGAGCGGAAAAATCAAAAACAAGAAGACATCTCACGGAATTCTGGTTAGTTGAACCGGAAGTCGCATTTTTTGACCTTAACGATAATATGGATTTAGCGGAAGAAATGGTGGTTTATGTTGTTCAAAGCGTGCTTAAAAATAGACAAAAAGAATTACAAGCCCTTGAAAGAGATATAATACCGT
>CAZBIT010000347.1:0-3572 GCA_964491835.1 uncultured bacterium | reverse complement strand
GGAATGACAGTTTGCTTTATTATTTGTGTTTGAGTGTTTCATAAATTTTAAATGATTAGATTAAATTAAGATATCAAGAAATAAAAATTATGAAAAATCGCCTCTATCTCATTGATGGCTCTGCTCTGGCTTATCGCTCTTACTTTGCATTTATCAGAAATCCATTGATTAGTTCAAAGGGTGAAAATACAAGTGCCGTATTTGGATTTTCTAACTCTCTCTTAAAAATATTAAGGGATGAGAATCCTGATTACATTGCGGTTGTTTTTGATACTCCTGCACCAACGTTCAGACATAACAAGTATCCCGAATATAAAGCGACAAGAGAGAAAATGCCAAATGAGATGCAAATTCAAATCCCAAGAATAAAAGAAGTCATTGAAGCATTTGAAATCCAAACTTTAGAACTCGAGGGATTTGAGGCGGATGACATTATGGGGACAATAGCAAAACGTGCTGAAAGTGAAGGAATTGAGACATTTCTGGTTACTGGAGATAAAGATTTTCTGCAACTTATTACTGACAATGTTAAAATATATAATCCAAGAAGGGGTGGTGAAGATTCGGAGATAACTGACAAAACAAATATAATGGAAAAAATTGGCGTAAAGCCAGAACAGATAACAGATTACCTCGGACTTATGGGGGACACTTCGGATAACATTCCTGGTGTTCCCGGCATCGGGCCAAAAACAGCACTTCTACTAATAAATGAATTCGGAAGTATAGAAAATCTTGTAAAAAATAAAGACAAAATAAAAAAGGAAAGTATCAAATATAAGATAGAGGAATTTTTTGAACAGGCATTTTTATCTCGTGAACTTGTGACAATTGATACGATTGTTCCAATTACAGTAAATTTTGAAACTTTAAGATATAAAAAGAAATTCAGTCAAAAACTTTTAGACCTTTTCAAAGAACTTGAATTTAGTTCTCTTTACGAAAAAATTTCTGGGGAACAAGTCCAAGAAGAAAAGAAAATCGAAAGAAAGTATTATACCATAACATCAATAGACGAACTGACAAAATTATCGGATAAAATAATATTTCAATACAGATATTTTTCATTCGATACAGAAACTACGAGTGAAAATCCATTTACCGCTGAACTTGTTGGAATGTCGTTTTCTTTTAAGGAAAAAGAAGCATATTATATTCCAGTTGTTAGTCCCGATAAAAAAGACGTCCTCTCTATTAACGAAATAACGAAAATAATTAAACCATTATTAGAAGACTCAGATATTAAGAAGTATGGCCAGAATATAAAATATGACATACACGTGCTAAGGAAGTATGGAATAAACATTAATGGTGTAGATTTTGATACAATGGTAGCATCTTATATTATAAATCCTGGTCTCCAACAGCATAATCTTGATGCAATAAGTTTGAGATTTTTAAACTTTAAAAAAATACCTATCTCCACACTCATTGGCACGGGAAAAAACAAAATAAGAATGGATGAAGTCCCTTTAGAAAAGATTTCGGAATATGCTTGTGAAGATGCTGACATAACGTTCAGGTTAAAAAATTACCTCGAAAGAGAACTAAAAAAGGAAGAAAAACTGTGGGATTTGTTCAAAAAAGTTGAAATTCCACTTATTGCAGTTCTTGTCGAGATGGAAAAAAACGGAGTTTCTCTCGATGTAGAATTATTGGGGAAAATGTCCATTAAACTTAATAGCGAACTAAAAAAACTGGAAGATGAAATATATAATACTGTTGGAGAAGAATTTAATATAAATTCCCCTCAGCAGTTGGGTATCAAACTCTTTGAAAAACTCGAAATCCACAAAGAATTAGGACTCAAAAGACCAAAAAGGACAAAAATTGGTTATTCAACGGACGTTAATCAACTTGAAAGATATACTCATCATCCAATAATTAATAAATTATTACAATATCGTCAATTACAAAAATTAAAATCCACATACGTAGAGGCACTGCCAAAATTAATTAATCCTGAAACTAATAGAGTTCACACTTCATACAATCAAACTGTAACCGTAACAGGTCGTCTTTCTTCAAGTGACCCAAACCTGCAGAACATTCCGATAAGACGTGAATTAGGAAAAGAAATAAGAAGAGCATTCGTTCCTGGAAATCCAGATTGGTTCATTCTTTCAGCGGATTACTCACAGATTGAACTTCGACTTATGGCACATCTTTCCGATGACGAAAATCTTAAAGTGGCATTCATAAAAGGAGAAGATATCCATCGGGAAACCGCTTCACGAATATTTCATATCCCATCCGAAGAGGTAACAGAAGAAATGAGATACAAGGCAAAATCTATAAATTTTGGCATAATATATGGTATGAGCCCGTACAGACTTGCAAAAGAAATTGAAATAACAGACGATGAAGCAAAGGATTTTATAGATGCATACTTTTCAACCTATCCAAGCGTTAACAGATATATCATCAATCAAATTGTTACTGCAAAGAAAAATGGCTACGTTACGACACTTTTTGGACGGATGCGATACATTCCAGAAATTTACAGTAAAGACTCAAGAGTAAGTAAAAGTGCTGAAAATATCGCAATAAATACTCCCATTCAAGGAACCGCTGCAGACATAATTAAAATTGCTATGATTAATATTCAAAATAATTTGAAAAAAAAGAACATGAAAACAAAAATGATTATCCAGATACACGACGAACTTGTATTTGAACTCCCGGAATCAGAAATTAAAATGGCAAAAACATTAATTAAGAACGAAATGGAAAATGCAATTAAACTATCTATCCCAATAAAAGTCGATATTGGAATGGGAAAAAATTGGCTTGAAGCACATTAATTTGTGGCAATATTTAATAATATTATATATATTAAAAAACTACGTAATAATCATTAATTTTAAAATTTTTCTATTGTGTGATATAAATCACAGAAAATTTCAATTGATAAACTAAATTCTATTAGTTATTTATACTTCATTTTAGATAATTAGAAATCTGATTGTTAAGAAATGTAATTTTAAAAAATTGCATATATATAATAATAATAAATATTTATAAAATTTTTATACCTTTATTAATTATTTAAGTTTTGGAGATATATTATGAAGAAAATACATATACTATGTATTTTGTTTTTATTTTTAATGAAGTTTCATACGTATGCGGCCCTTCTTGATACGGTTAATGTGATGTTAGGTGGAGTAACTGGTGTGCCAAATGAAGTAGTCAATGTTCCAATAAACGTCAGCAGTCCAATGAGTCTATCAAATCCAACTGGATTTAAAATTATATCTTATGAAATTGATATACAGTATGACACACTTTTCTTAGATACTGCGGGAGTAAATGTCGTGGGAACTCTAAGTGATAAGATTGGTCCTGGTTCAATACAGAAAAACATCGTATCCCCGGGAGTTTACAGAATTGTTGCGACTTCCGGAAAGGATAGTATTAATTTTTCACCTTTAAATGGGATTTTATTATACGTTGGATTCAAAATAAAACCAACGCTTACAGATACATCTGTTTTAACACTTGGAAATATACTTTTTAATGAAGTAATTTCTAGTTCGTTTCAAATAATTGTTGAGAACAAAGGCAGCATA
>CAZBIT010000346.1:0-3576 GCA_964491835.1 uncultured bacterium | reverse complement strand
TAACTCTTGCATGATATTTTAAGTCACTTTCTTCCCAATTCCCAAATAATCTATTAGTAAATATTATATGTAAAATATTTTTTCTCAATAACTCTTTTTTAATAAGTTCGATATAAATATAAGATAATTCTAAAGCATCATAAAGAATTCCAGTAGAAGATGAAGAAGTTTGCATCCGACTTTTTTCATACTTAATTTCACCATAAAGTGGATTGTCATTCAAACTCCTTGAATTTGCTTGTAATACTCTCGATTTAGCAAACATTTCTGCATACTTTTCTATTAAATCAGAGTTCAATGAAGAAAATATATCCCCATTAATAGAAACATCAAATCCATATTCAGATAAATCATTTTTCAACTTATCAATATCTATGTCAGGAACATTTCCGTCTCTGTAAAAAAAAATTCTGTCAATTTTATTCTTCATATTAAGAACAAAAATGGATATAGGCAGTTAAATTTCCATAAACATAGAAACATTACGTCAAAACTGACTTTTCATTTATTTTTCAATAAAAGAACCATCACGACTTTAAAATCTCCAAAGCGACTTTTGCTGCTTTTCTTCCAGAAAGGAGCATTCCACCGAAAGTAGGTCCCATTCTTGGAAGACCATAAGTGGTAGATACTGCCATTCCTGTAACAATTAATCCCGGTAAAACTTCTCCAGTATGTTCAACTACAAGGTCTTCAGACATTTCTACCCACATACCACCTTCACCTTTAGTTTTAATAATTCCTCTTTGTTCAAGTGATTTTACAACGCATGCTTCGTGACCGGTGCCATCAATCACGATTTTCGATTCAAGAGCAACCGGGTCAACGCAAGTAATCTGTCTTGGCAACGCTTTAACGGGTGTCCAGTTTATTACAACACCACATACTCTATTTCCTTCTCTTAATACAACATCCTCAAATATAGACATATTGGCAAATTTAACGCCAGCATCACAAGCAGCAGCAATAAGTTTTGAACAGGCATGGGGACCATCTGCAACAAAAAGCCCCTCCTTAAATTTTTCATAAGGAACGCCAATTTCATCAAGTTCCTTTTCTGAAGGGCTCCGCAACGTAACTTTATTCATTAAATACCCACCAATCCAAAATCCACCTCCAAGATAATTATTTCTTTCAACAATCAAAACTTTATATCCTTCTTTAGCGATAAATCTGCCAGCATTCAATCCACTTGGACCAGCACCAATAATTATTACATCGCTTTCTACGTATTCTGAAAATTGTTTTGTAAATGTTTCTACGATTGCTCTTGTAATATCCTTTTCCCCAATATCATAAAATATATGTTTCTTTTTTGCTTCCATTTGAACCTCCAATATTTACGTTTTTTGTTTTATACTTTTTGAAATTTTCATTGCACAAAATTTTGGTCCACACATCGAACAATAATTAGCATATTTAAAATACTCATCAGGCATAAGTTCATCGTGCATACTTTTTGCAGTTTCCGGGTCAAGTGAAAGTTCAAACTGCTTTTTCCAGTCAAATTCTACTCTTGCTTTTGATATTTCGTCATCAACATTCCTGGCATTTTTTCTATTAAGTGCAATATCCGCAGAATGAGCAGCAATTTTATAGGCAATAACTCCTTGCTTAACGTCTTCTTCATCAGGAAGACCCAAATGCTCTTTTGGTGTAACATAACACAAAAAACTTGCACCGCAATATGCAGCCATTGTTGCGCCTATTGCAGAAGTTATGTGGTCATATCCGGGAGCGACGTCCGTTACTACAGGACCCAAAACATAAAAAGGAGCACCATAACATTTCTCAATTTGTCTCTTTATGTTCATTTCTATCTGATTAAAAGGTATATGACCAGGACCCTCAATTATTACCTGAACATTTTTTTCCCATGCTTGAAGAGTTAATTCTCCGAGAACATCCAATTCAGCAAATTGTGCTTCATCACTTGCATCCGCAAGGCATCCCGGACGAAGCCCGTCTCCTAAACTCAAAGTCACGTCGTATCTCCGGCTGATTTCAAGTATCTCATCAAACTTCTCATATAAGGGATTTTGCTTATTATGATAAGTCATCCATTCCGCAAGTATCGAACCACCTCTGCTAACTATCCCAGTTATGCGCTTTTTAGTTAAAGGAAGATGTTCTTTAAGAATTCCACAATGAATGGTCATAAAATCAACTCCTTGTTTTGCTTGAAATTCAATAACATTGATTAAATCATCTGAAGTCATATTTCTTATATCCTTAATCTCAACTGCACACTGATATATTGGTACCGTTCCAACTGGAACAGGGCTATTTTTGATTATTGCCTCTCTAATCTCATTTATATTACTCCCCGTGCTCAAATCCATCACAGTATCCGCACCATAGTGAATAGATATATGCAGTTTTTTTAATTCATTTTCTATGTCAGACGCAGTGGCGGAATTGCCTATATTTGCATTTATTTTTGTCTTTAAAGGAAATCCTATGCCTATTGGGTCGAGTTTTTCGTGATTAATATTTGCAGGAATTACCACTGTCCCTTTTTTTAATTCATTCATAATAAACTCTGGCGTTAATCCTTCCTTTTCTGCAACTATTTTCATCTTATCTGTAATGATGCCTTTTAATGCAAAATATTTTTGCGTAACATTTTTATATCTCATAATTTCTCCAATTTTACATTTCCTTAAATAAAAAATTAATTCACATCGTAAAACTTATATGTATGATTTAACAAATCAAAACCTTTACCTAAAGAAAAAGAATTCTTTATTGCACAAACGACATATTTTTTTGCCTTTTCAAAAGCATCATTAATATTATATCCCAATGCAAGACCCGCCGTTATAGCCGATGAAAACGTACATCCTGTGCCATGAGGATTTTTCTTAGAAATCCTTTCGCCTTCTATAATTTTAAATCCTTTACCATCATAAAGTATATCAATGGCTTCACCCTGTAAATGTCCTCCCTTTATAATAGCATTTTTACATCCCAATAAATACAACCTTTCAGATGCTTTCTTCATTTCCTCAATGGTTTTAATAGAAAATCCTGTAAGTGATTCTGCTTCAAAAATATTTGGCGTAATTACGTCACAAATCGGTATAAGTTTTTCTTTTATTACAATTCTTGCATCTTCTTCAATTAAAGCATCACCAGATTTGGAAAACATCACGGGGTCAAGGACAATATTTTTAACTCTGTATTCAATTAATTTTTGTGCAACTATTTTGACAATGCCTTTTGCATAAAGCATACCAATTTTCACAGCATCTACCTTCAAATCTGAAAGAACGGCATCCAATTGTTTTGCTACAAAACTTTCTTTAACCTTTAATATTTCCTGAACACCAATTGTATTCTGTGCAGTCAAAGCAGTAATAACCGCTGCTCCATAAATCCCGTATGAACAAAAAGTTTTTAAATCTGCCTGTATTCCTGCACCTCCTGAAGAATCAGAACCCGCTATGGTTAATGCAGTTACCATTTTAAAATTATTTTTATTTCACTACTATAATTAATTACCTTAAAATTGCGGTAGAATTTTTAATATCATAAATAAACAATATATTGTCTGAATTAATTTGGTGATATAAT
>CAZBIT010000345.1:0-3592 GCA_964491835.1 uncultured bacterium | reverse complement strand
AAAATATTCAAATAAAAAATTCGATTAATTTAAAATTAATTTCATATGTTTAATTTCTTGGGTGTCCCCAATTCTTCTTACCTTTACAAGTTCAGAAACTATACTTAAAGCAATTTCCTCTGGCGTGATTGCACCTATGGAAAGCCCAACAGGAGTATATATCTTTTTAATTTTTTCTTCCGGGATTCCTTTTTCTTTTAATGTTTTTAAAGTGAGTATTACCTTTCTTTTGCTTCCAATCATTCCGATGTAGTTTGCATTGGTTTCAATTGCTTTTTGAAGAACCAATTCGTCAAATTTATGCCCTCTTGTAACTATAACTATGTAAGAATTTTTATTTATATTAATTTTATTGAATACAGTTTCATAATTATCAACGATAATTAAGTCGGATTCGGGAAATCTATTTTTATTTGCGAATTTTATTCGGTCATCGCATACTGTCACGTTAAATCCCACAGTTTTGGCAAACCTTACAATGAAATACGATAAATGTCCTGCTCCAAATACAAAAAGCATTGGTTGTTCTGTAATGGGCTCTATGTAAACTTCCGTTTTATCCTCGAGTATTTTTTTCAACGGTTGTTCTGTATCAATGACTCTTTTAACTGATTCAATTAATTCAAGTGAAATGTTATTATTGTTTTCATTTTTTATTTGGGCAATGTTTTTTACAAGTAACTTTTTACATAACTTTTCTGAAGAAATATATGAAATAAAAGCTCCTTTTTCACCGTTTTCTAAAATTTTTACAGCATCTTCAAATAATTTTTTATCATTTTTATTGAATGTTTGGATGAGAACTTCTAAAGAACCACCGCATATTGAACCTTCAGATACATCGTCTTCTGTGAGAGTGAATTTTAATAATTTGCTTTCATTGTTTTGAATCATGATTCTCGCTCGGCTGATAATTTCTGACTCAATACAACCACCACCTACAGTTCCGAGGGTTTCATCTGAATTTTCCCATATTAATATTTTAGCACCAATTTTTGCAGGGGTTGACCCAGAAGTAGATATGACTGTCGCTATAGCAACATTTTTATCATTATTAAGGATTAAGATTATTTTATTGTATATTTCAATATCAATCATATTTTTAAAATAATAGTTGACATCTTGAAAATCAAGAAATTGTTTTAAAATAAATTTCTAAAGAAAAAAAATTATTATAAGGTAAATCAATATTTCGCAGTATAAAGGATAATTTTACTTATATGTGATATGAAATATAAGAACAGTTTTTATTTTTTAATATTCCAATTTTAATTTTTTGTGTATCAAACTACATTTTCACAATGAATTTGTATTCACCTGAACCAACAATGAAAATGGCGTTTCCGTTTTCCATTTTCAGAAATTTAACACCCTCAGCATTTTTTACTGGTATTCCACTTTCGCTAATGTTATCAATATTCTTTGCAGGTATATAAACTGTTGCGGTAGTATTAACAGGGATTGAAACAGACCATTGAAAAGTGCCTTCATTAATTCGCCAATCACTTACAATCAATCCATATATTGAATGATAATATGCCTCAGCAAATGTTAAATTTCCAATTATTTGTGGGTTTAAAATAATATGTTTAAACCCCGGATTTTCTGGATCAGGCTTAATACCTGCTATACCGTTATAGAACCACGCATCAAATCCTGCCTGGAATGGGTGATTTCTTGAGCGAACACCATTTGAGGTTGAATCAATTTCTGCTTCTCCCCAGTATTCCCAGAAGGTAGTAGCACCACGGTTAAAAAGGTCTCCAATACTTGGATAGGTCGTTTGGTTAAGCATTTTTTGTGCAACATCACCATAACCATAACGGCTTAGTTCATTATAAATGTATCTACTTCCCATATGCCCCGTTGAATGGTGTCCATTGTGCTTTTCAATTACATCAGCGGCCATACTTTTAGCGACAGCAGTTTCATCTCCTTCTGGCACAAGTCCAAAATTAAGGGCAACACAATCGCCTGTCTGACTGCCGTATGTTTTATTTTCAGCAATATAAAATTTTTTATTGAACGCCGATTTTATTTCCTGTGTAAGTTTTAAGTAATTCTCTGCGTTTTTTTCTTTTCCCAACACTTTTGCCATTTTTGACATCAATTTTACATCAAGATAATAAAAAGCGGTTGATGTTAATGCAATTGGGGTTCGCGTTGGTGAAATACTTCCCGGTGAGAAAAAATCCCCATAACCTTCATAAATTATGTTGTTTTTGGATATTTTTTTAAGATGTTCAATAAATATACTCATACCTTCGTAATGTTGACGAGCGAGTGATATGTCTCCATAGTAAATATAGAAATACCATGGTAATTGTATAAATGTAGAGCCCCAGTCAGGATGCGGATTATTTCCTCCGGTTCGTCTTCCGGGTGCAATGTCAAATGGTATTCCTCCCCTACGTGAGGTTTCTATATCTCTAACAAATTTTGTAACTAATAGTGGTACATCAAGGTTATATACTAACATTTCAGCGATTATATCGCCAAGCCAACCGCATTTTTCACGATGAGGACAATCAGTTACAATGCTGTGAATATTACTAATTGCCGTCCATAATGCGGTTTTATGAATTCTGTTAAGCATTTTATCGGAACACTCAAACTCCCCAGTTTTACCAACTGACGTATAAACAACAATGCCTTCAAGATTTTCAAGAGATGGTTTCCCTGGAAAACCAGTCATTTCTACATACTGAAATCCGTGATATGTAAAACGGGGTTCCCAGATTTCAATACCTGTCCCTTCGCAGGTGTATCTTTCTGTCTGGACAACGTTCGTCGCGTAAACTCCTGTACTTGCCGGGTTAATCATTCCGTCTTCAAAAAGGGATTCTGCAAAACGCAATTGAATGGTTGTCCCTTTTTTTGCTTTTACTTTCAATTTTACCCAACCAGCAAAGTTCTGTCCCATATCATATACATATACACCTGACTTTGGATTTGTCAGTTTTACTGGTTTTAAAGTAGCCATACGCTTAATCGGTGGAAGTTCCTGTGAGACCAATTTTCCACCCGGTTCGTCGAGAATTTGCACTTTTCCCAAATTGGAATCATTAAAATTTGGTTTATCCCAACCGGGCTGCTCTAATTGGGCATCGTATACTTCCCCTGCATAAACATTATTAGAAATTATTGGTCCTGAAGAGCCCTTCCAATCTTCATCGGATACAATTAATGTTTCCGTTCCATCATTGAATGTTATATATATTTGTATGATTAATCTTGGTTTTCCATAAACAACATTTCCCCACCCAAACCTTGCGGTATTAACAACTGTTTGATTATACCATCCATCACCAAGAATAACGCCTACTGCATTTGCACCTTGTTTTATGTTTTTTGTTATATTATGGACAACATAAAATACACGTTGTTCGTAATCAGTTTGACCCGGGTCAAGGACGTTTTCTCCAATTCTTGAACCGTTGACACTTAGTTCATAATATCCAAGACCACATATATATGCTCTTGCATCCTTTATGGGTTTGTCAATAGTAAATTCCTTACGAAGCATTGGAGCAGATGAACAATCATAGCCAATCCATTTTGCTTTCCAATCCTCCTGATTAAGTAATCCCAT
>CAZBIT010000344.1:0-3600 GCA_964491835.1 uncultured bacterium | reverse complement strand
CTATTTCTTTATTATCAGTAGTGTACCAAGTTCCGCTAATTGATTTAGCATCAGCTGGGACGGCAACTATCTTAACAAAATCAGTCCATTTTGTTCCATCATCATTAGTCCCGGACTGATGATTCGTTAACCAAGCTCCACTTCCAATGTAACTGCTAAATCCATAATTTCTATCTAACTTGCCATCTCCATCGCAATCCATATTACTCAACCATGCATCATTCCATTTCATTTCAAGTTTCACATCTCGGTAAGGCCAATACCACTTGGTCTCAGCCCCTGGATTTTCTGCCAAATATGAATCAGTGCCTCCATTATATGGTGGAAATCCTTCCCCTCCAAGATAAACATTGGCATAATATCCATTAAACAAGTGAGCTTGATAATTATATCCATATATATCATATCCAGTTTTAAGTGGTTCACCCGCTAAATAATGACCTACACTATAAGTTAGTATCCCATCTTGAATAGTTATACCTCCTAAGTTACCCTTTTTAGCCAGCGACCCTTCTAAATTCTTAAAATTAGACTCAAACTCGATTGGCATCTTCTTTGAGCACCCAGCAAAAATTAACCCAACTGAAATTAGAACTATGCTCAAAAATTTTAATGCTTTCATAATACCTCCATTTTAAAATTAATAGTTTTATCAATTAATTAAGGTTTTCTAAAAGTTCAATAAATTTTTTTTCAAGTTTTTTATCCTCAATTTTAAGGGTCATATAATTTTCACCTCCTTAAATGATTTCAATAAAAAATACAAAAAAGTCAAGTATAAATATATTTATTAATTTGTCATTTCGCCCGTCCTTCAGAAGTGTAATCAAGAAATTTCATTTTAGTTTATTTTTTCATTCTGAATCTCCTCTTTTTATCTGTGCAATCCGTGTAATCTGTGGTTCCTTATATTTGTTATTTTGAGTGAAATCCGTGGTTTAAAATAAATAAACCACAGATGACACTGGTTATGCGGAATTTGTATATAAATTTTTATTTACCCTTGACATTAAAGGATTTTTATAATATACTTTTGATATAAAAATATGTTTTAAAAAATTTAAGAATCCGGATTGATTTAACAAACTATTTTGATTTCGATGGAGTCTCTATATCGCAAAAAATCAGGAGGATATTAAAATGAAATATTTTATTTTATGTTTATTTCTCATCGCATCAGTAGTTCAACCGGTTTTCGGTCTGGAAAATGAAAAATTTACCGTTGCCCAGCCCGTCGATACAAGAACAGCACTGGTAAATCCACAAATGGGATGGGTGTTTCATTATTATGATAATAGTATCCGAAATTACGGCAGCAGGCTTGAACCCTCCGATACTGTGGATGATTTTCCGGGACTGGCAGTCATTTATTTACGTATTCCATGGTCATACCTTGAACCAGAAGAAGGGAAATTCAACTGGTCGTATGTCGATATACCCGCTCAGAGATGGATTGATAAAGGCAAGCGCATCGCTTTCCGTTTTACGGTATCGGAATCGGTAGTTAAATACGCCACACCGAAATGGGTTCAAGACGCCGGCGCAAAAGGGTATTTTTTTAAAGGTGGTCAGATAGTTAAGGATGGACCATACTGGGAACCCGATTTCGGCAATCCCATATTTCTTGGGAAATTGGAAAATTTCCTGAAGGCAGTCGCGGAACGATATGATGGCAATCCGAATGTCGATTTTATTGATGTCGGTTCGCTGGGTGTCTGGGGTGAGGGCCACACATATGCCAGCACCCGGAAAAATTATCCATTCGAAGTGTTGAAAAAACACATCGACCTTCATTTAAAATATTTTAAGCATACGCTCTTAATCGCAAATGATGATTTTTCCTATCAGGAACTGGATTATTCAGACTGGCAGAAAATATTAAAAACCGACTTGCATAAACTTCCACCAAAAAGCAGAATAATAGAGTATGCTCGACAAAAAGGACTGTCTCTCAGAGACGACAGCATACTTGTTCTGGCTTTCCCTCGGCATTATTTTCGTCAGGATATGGCTCAACTGTTCTGGCTGAATCTGCCGGTTATTATTGAAAGCGAGCACTATGGTTCATCCAAGAGAAACAACGCCTGGGGAGATGGTTCTATGTATCTGCAGGCAGTGGAAGATTACCACGCTTCATATGCTTCCATTCACTGGTGGCCAAGGGAATTTCTAAATGAACAAATTAAGATTATTGATGAAATGAATATGAGAATGGGATACCGTCTGTTTCCCGTTGAAATCTCATGGCAGTCGGAAATGGAAACCGGCAAACCGTTTGAGTTCACAATGAAATGGAGCAATAAAGGAGTGGCGCCCTGCTATCCCGGCGGATTTATAACCATCACTATGAAAGACGAAAAAGGTGGAATAACCGGTGTCTTTGTAAATCAGTCATTTAATGTAAGGTCTCTTGCTGTTGGTTCCGCTGATAAGCCATCCGTTCAGGAAGTAAAAAGCGTGTTCTCGTTTCCTGAGAATATGCCGAAAGGGAATTTCTACGTTTACGTCTCGGTTGGTAAGAACGATGGAACTCCTGTAATCGCAATGCCTTTACCTGATAATGATGGTCAAAGACGTTATAAAATCGGTAAGATAACCGTCAAATAGTTTTCGTGATTTTTCTAATAATACTGCAAACCAAAAGTTAAATTTGAGTTCCATTACTGCAGTGCTTGTGGAGGTGTATATTTTTATTTTATCCCTCTTATTCCCCCTTTAATAAATGGGGACATAGGGGGATTTTTTCAATCCACTTTACCTCCATCCATATTTTGAAGAAACGAATTATCTTTTATCATAATCTATTCCTCAAATTTGTGCCATCCGTGAAATCCGTTGTTTAAAATAAATAAACCACAGATGACACGGAATACACTGAATTTATGTATAAATCTTTATTTACCCTTGACATCATAGGATTTTTATAATATATTTTAAACGATAAAAAATTGTGAAACTTTTAATGCTTATTGACAAAAAAGTTAATAATCAATTTGTTGAATCATATGTGGATATGGTATGCAGTTCTGTGATTAGTAAACATATTTTTATTGTTTTCAAATTTAATATTTAGTATAAAAAAAATTTTTAATCATATATATAGTAAAATATAAGATAAAGCAAATAATTAGTTCTTTAATTATTAACTATAGGAGGTATCTGTTATGAAAATTAAAGTATTTTTAATTCTGTTATTTTTAATCGGAATAATATCATATATCGTAAGTTGTCAAACCAAGAATTATGAATACAAAATCGTGGTTGGCAGTTCATTCGCTACTGGTGACGAAGCCGCAAAAGAAGCCGAGCTAAAGGTTAATAACCTTACTAATGAGGGATGGGAAGCAATAAGTATAGGAGGTGGAGGTAGAGCAATGGGTATTTCCGCAACAAGAGAAATTGAAATAAGTGGAGGAAGTCAAGTCGTAGATGTTTTCGTCCTTATGCGGCATGCGAAATAAATTTAGGGACATCATACTCATTTCTTGACAATATTTTTAGAAAATCATACACCTTACACGTTTTGTGAAGTTTTCTTTCGCTTTCTCTCGGGATAACTATTAGGCAATAAGCAATTTA
This sequence comes from uncultured bacterium, assembly GCA_964491835.1. Classification (GTDB taxonomy): domain Bacteria; phylum SM23-31; class SM23-31; order JAUVVT01; family JAUVVT01; genus CAZBIT01. The sequence continues at coordinate 21 of CAZBIT010000344.1, read as the reverse complement.
ATGCACATTTCAAACGTTTTA
>CAZBIT010000343.1:0-3622 GCA_964491835.1 uncultured bacterium | reverse complement strand
GATTCTGGGAAAAAGTCGGTTTTTTTATAGACAATATCAGATATTGGGGGGATATTATCGTCTCCTCCACTTCCTATTTTTGCAGTTCGTGCCAATACATCTGCAAAATGTGCTATTATAGCATATTTAACATAATCGTCACCAACTCTATTTAACTGATGATGGAATTTAATGCTATTTAAAATTGATTCAGGGAAAAGCCATTGTTCGCCAAGCCATCCTCCAATCATAGAATGGTCAAAGTTTAATACTTGAATTTCTGCATCTCTAATTGAACAGTTTTCTTCTTTTGTTTTTGCAATGACTTTTTTGTATTCGGGTGAAAAATAATAATCAAGCACGACTTTTCCGATATCGTGAATAAGACCTATAATGAATGCCTGGTCTTTTTTTGCAAAACCAGTTTTATCTGCAATTAATACTGCTGCTTCCGCAGATGCAAGAGAGTGCATCCAGAATAATTCTCTATCAAACCTTGTAAAATTGTTGATTTTTGGAAATGTGTTAAATACAGAAACGCTTAAGGCAATGCTTTTTATCATATCTAAGCCGAGAATGACTATTGCCTTTGAAATGTCGGATATTTCTTTTGTGTATCCATATAATGCTGAATTTGCAACTTTCAGAATTTTTGCAGAAATTGACAGGTCGTTTCGAATCGTGTTTTTAACGTCCATTGCGGAAGATTCGGGCGTTTCGATAGTTTCAACTATCTTATAAAATACCTGCGGTAATGTCGGAAGAGATTTAATTCTCTTTACGACTTTCTTATATTCTGATATTTCCATATTTTTATTTTAATTGATTAATTAATATAATTTTTTATCTTATAAAATAATCATATTAATAAAATAGTCAAGATAATTTTCATTGTTTGAATGAGATTATTTAGATTAGAAATAGATTGACAAATTTTGGAAAAAATGTTAACTTAAAACTGCGAATTAAATTGTAAAAAATTAATTAAAATAAAGGAATTTATAAAATATGAAAGTTATATTGAAATTGTTATCAGTTATACTTATTTTCGTATCGGTTTTTACCATTTCAGAAATGAGAATATATGGTCAAATACCGGTAGATAGTATGATAGTGGAATTGGAGAAGATTGTTCAAAAAGAGCCAAAGAATTACGAGGCATATTTTGACCTTGGTTCTGCTTATTTGAATAAAAATATGATTGAAAAGTCCATAGAATCTTATAAGAAGGCAATATTGATTAAGCCAGATTTTGCTGAAGCACATAATAATCTTGGAGTTTTGTATTATTCTCAGAAGAGATTGGATGATGCAATAATTGAACTTGAACTTGCTGTAAAATATAATTCAAGTTTGGCAGAAGCATATAATTATCTTGGGATGTCTTTTTTAAGTAAAGGCATTTTTGATAAAGCAATTTCCAATCATAAAATTGCCATAAATATTAATCCCGATTCTTATATTTATTTTAATAATTTGGGTTACGATTACTATAAAAAGGGCGATTTTGATAATGCAATTACTTTATTAAGTAATTCTGTCGATTTAAAACCCGATTTTATTAATGGTTACAATAATCTTGGAAGGTCGTATTTTAAAATTGGCAAATTAGAAGATGCTGTTCTTCAATTTAAAAGGGTAATCAATGTAAATGCCGAAATCATTAATCCGAGATATAATCTTATTGTTACTTATTTGAACCTTAAGAAATATTCTGAAGCACTTAAAGAGCTTAAAAATTTTGAAAAATTGAGTTTGAGCGACGTTAAAGTTAATTTTATACCTGAATTTCCTGGATTTGATAATTTTCTTCTTGATTTGCCCGTTTCAGAGATTAAAAATGCCATAAATGAGAATAATGAATTTTTAGAAAATTTTTTATATGCTTTTAAATTTATTGGAAGTTCATTTTTGAGTAATGGAGTTTTTAGTGAATCGGAAAGAATTTTTAAAATGGGAATAGAGGTTGATTCAAATTTTGTTGAAGGATATAATAGTCTTGGCTTTATATATTCGAATCTTGGGAAGAAAAAAGAGGCAATTGATTTTTTTAATCAAGCGATAAATATTAAATCAGATTTAATTGAAGCGCATTATAATCTTGGATTTACCCTTATGGGAGAAAATAGGTTTGATGAAGCAGAAAAGTGTTTCAGAAGAGTGATAGAGTTAGACCCAGAATATTATTCTGCTTATGCTGATTTGGGAATTATATATTTAAGGAAGGGGGATATAAACTCTTCCATCTCACATTTTATAAAAGCACTCGATATAAAGCCCGATTATATATTTGCAATTGATGGTCTTTCCGATTGCTATTTATACAATAAAGATTATTTTAAGGCGATAGTTGAATTAAAAAAGATTTTATCCATAGACCCTTCTCAAGTGGAACCAAGATATAAATTGGCAGGGGTTTATTTATCTGCCGGGATTCCTGACACTGCTTCTATACATTATCAATATATAATTAATCTTCAACCCAATTATATAAATGCTTATCTGGGATTAGGTGACATTTATTTAGGTATTGGTGACATAGATAATGCAATAAAAATATACAGTTATACGTTAAGTATAAGTTCAGAGTATCCGTTATCTTATTACAAACTTGGTAGGGCTTATATGCAAAAGAATGAAGTTGATAATGCGATATCTAATTTCAAATTAGCAGTGAAACTGGAACCAAACTTTTTTGACGCAATTATTGAACTTGGAATGGCATATGGGGTAAAAGAAAATTTTGAAGAGGCAATTAATCAATTTAATAGAGCAATTAAGTTAAATCCAAACTTACCAGATGCATATACTGGTATTGGAGGGATACATTATAATCAGAAAAATTTTATAGAAGCGGAAAAATATTTAAAAAAGGCAATAAGTTTAAATCAAAGTGCAGGAAAAGCGCATTATATGTTGGGAAGAGTTTATTATGATAAAGGAAATCTTGAATCTGCTTTAAAAGAGTTTAAGATAGCAAATAAAGTTGAACCATCGTTTACACCCTCAAAAGATTGGCTCGATTTTACGATGAAAGAGAGTGAAAATATCGAAAAGGCGATAAAAGCGGGGGCATTAAGGGTTAGACATATACTCGTCAATACAAAAGAAGAAGCAGATGTGATAAAAAAGGAATTAAAAAATGGTTCTGATTTTGCCGAACTTGCAAAGAAAAAATCAATCGATAAAAGTTCCGGTGACAGGGGTGGAGATACAGGATTTTTCAGTAAAGGTGATATGGTGCCGGAGTTTGAAGAGGCGGTAATGAAGTTAAAAGTTGGTGAAATAAGCGAACCAGTTAAAACAAGATTAGGATATCATATTATTCTGAGATTGAATTGAAATTTTATGATTTTTTATTTTGATAAATTAAATTGCGACAAATTACAATTTTTATGTTTGTTTTTGTATATTTTTTACATATATTTTAATAAGTAATTTTACTTATCAAATTATTTTCTCAGATAAGAATTGTGTCTAAAAAAATTTTAAAATTTTTTGAAAATGTGATAAATATCACAGTCATATTTTAGTATAGTATTTAAATTAAAAATAAAAATTAATTCTTTTTTAATAGATTTATAAGTGAGACTGCTGAAAAAGTCGAAAAAACAGTTATTTTTAAAGCGAGATTGCCACGCCC
>CAZBIT010000342.1:0-3640 GCA_964491835.1 uncultured bacterium | reverse complement strand
GGAAGCACCCTCGCTTGACTATAATATAAAGGTCAATGATAATCAGGTATTTATAGTTGAAGTCAATGGATGGCACAATGCCTTACACCTTTTTGCCAATGAAATTGAAAAAAATCCTCCAAAGCCGGGTGCTGTTCTAATATCAACGAAAGTGAATTCTGGAGAAATCATAAAGATTGGAACGGCAGTTGTGGACATATCTCCTAAGAATCCTATCTGGCTTGTAGGATATGCATCAAGGAAAAAGCCCTCGGAAGGAATTGAACATCCGATTTATGCGAAGGCAATAACCTTTGAAGATTCTGACGGTTCAAAAGCGGTTCTGGTTACGACGGATTTACTTGGCTTTCACCGTGAACTTGCGAATGAAATTGCAGACCGTGTAAAAAATGAACTGGGAATACCACGAGCAAACCTAATGCTCACCTCAACCCACACACACGCCGCACCGATTTTGTATAGGACGCCCATAAATATGTTTGACCTGTCGGATAAAGAATGGCAGACTGTTGCGGAGTATACCCAGTTTCTGAAGAATGCATTGTTTGAGGTTATAAAAAACTCTTTACTGGATTTGTCTCCGGGTTCTTTAATGTTCGGAAAGGGGAATTCGGATGTTGCCAAGAACCGGCGGGTTGTTGCTAAGGATAAGGTTAGTATGAGTGAAAATCCTGCAGGACCGGTTGATAGCGAAGTGCCTGTACTTGTAGTCCGTGATTCGGGAGGAAATCAAAAAGCGATATTGTTTGGTTATGCATGCCACGGAACAACGCTGACGGGGGATAATTATCTTGTATGCGGTGATTTTATGGGATTTACACAGAAGTATCTGGAGATTGCTCAGCCGGGAACGACTACATTGTTTGTTGCAGGATGCGGTGCTGACGCCAACCCATCTCCACGCGGGACTATGAATGATGCCCGAATTAACGGGATGAGTCTTGCGGGAGCAGTTACGGACGTTCTCCGCCAAAAGATGAAACCAGTCAGCGGGCTGATTAGATGTGAATATAAACTTATTGAGCTGGAATTTGCAAAGATACCCACTGCAAATGAATTGGAAGAACGACTTAACTCTGAAAATCCGCATGAGAGAAGACGTGCACGGTACTTTTTGAATATGCTGGAAAAGGATGGAAAAATTCCAAGAACATACAGTTATCCAGTTCAAGTATGGAAAATAGGAGACGGTTTGACGATAGTTTCGCTCGGGGGAGAGGTTGTTGTTGACTACGCATTACGTCTTAAAAAAGAACTCCCTGCTGAAAATCTCTGGACGATTGCCTATGCCAATGATGTATGCGGATACATTGGTTCAAAAAGAATTCTCAATGAGGGAGGATACGAGGCGGATGCTTCTACGGTTTATTATAATCTACCGTCACGCTGGGCGAATAATGTGGAAGAACGTATAATTTCCGCCGTTGAGGAAATTATTAAAAAAATGCAAAATTAAAATCTTCTTAGTCACTGAATATTTTAAATTTATTATAAGAAGCCGTTGAAAAAGTCGAGCAAATAAATATTTTTAAAATTATTCGTTCTAATTTTTCAGGATAGAATATTGTTCTGTTTGTACATTACAGTTAATCCGCCATTCACCAAATAAAACACATAAAGCGCTTTAAAAATTCACTCTAATTGGTTATTTTATAAAGCAAAAATGTATATTTGAGGCGTTGAATATGAAACATGGTTAAATATTATTTTTGAGGATTTATAGATTTAAATTAATAAGGGAATTCTAATATGAACAAGGTCATCAATAGACGCAATTTTTTAAAGACAATTGGTCTATTTACTGCAGGAGTAAAAATTAATAACAATATTTCTTTCAAAAATGCAATTAATACAAGACCAAATGTTATTCTCATTATAACCGACGACCAAGGGTATGGAGATATTGGAGTTCACGGTAACGATAAAGTTAAAACCCCAACTCTCGATAAATTTGCTGATGAAGGAATAGAATTCACAAGATTTTATTGTAATCCAGTATGTTCTCCAACACGAGCAGGTCTAATGACTGGAAGACATTATTACAGAACTGGCGTAATTCATACATCACGTGGTGGGGCAAAAATGCACGGTGACGAAGTTACCATAGCAGAACGGTTTCGGGATGCTGGATACAAAACTGGAATATTTGGCAAATGGCATTTAGGAGATAATTACCCGATGAGACCACAAGACCAAGGTTTTGAAGAGTCCCTGGTACATAAATCCGGTGGCATTGGACAATCTCCAGATAAACCTAACAGTTACTTTAATCCACTACTATGGCACAATGGTAAACAGATAAAAACTCAGGGTTACTGCACAGACGTGTTCTTTAACTCAGCAATTCAGTTCATAGATAAAAATCGTCATAATCCTTTTTTTGTTTACTTACCTACAAATGCTCCTCATACTCCCCTTGAAATTGCAATACAATATAGTGAACCCTATAAAGAAATCGGATTAAATGATACAACTGCGAGGGTCTATGGGATGGTCACGAATATCGATGAAAATATTGGAAAATTGATTTTAAAACTTGAAGAACTTAATTTAAGAGAAAATACACTCATAATTTTTCTATCTGATAACGGTCCTCAACAACCACGTTTTAACTCTGGTCTCCGCGGCCTTAAATCATCAACGTATGAAGGAGGTATTCGTGTCCCGTTTTTTTTGCAACTGCCTTCCAGATTCCTTCAAAGCCGAAAAATTAATACAATTTCTGCACACATTGATATTTTTCCGACTTTACTTGAAATATGTAAGATTAATAGTTCAAACAACCCAAACATTGATGGCATCAGTTTACTCCCTTTATTAGAAGGAATTAAAGAAAACTTGCCAGAGCGGAAACTTTTTTTACAATGCCATCGAGGGCTTGAGCCAAAACAATACCAGAACTGTGCTGTCATAACGCAGATTTATAAAATGGTCGGCTCTCCAGAAACATTTCTAAATGAGAATTTCAAAATCTCTGACACCCCTGTTCTTGAACTTTACGATTTAGTGAATGACCCCAGCGAAAAAAATAATATAGCAGACAAATATCCCGAAATTGTATCATCTCTCCGCAAGTCATACGATACTTGGTTCGAAGATGTAAAAAATACAAGAAATTTCACTCCTGGCTACATTCATATAGGTTCAGAGTCAGAAAACCCATCTCATCTGTGTCGTTATCAGGACTTAACATACAAAGACGAGAAACCAACAGGATGGTCAGTATATATCGAACACGGTGGAAGATACGAATTAGCAATCAATAGAGGTGATTCAATTCAAAAAGGGAAGATGTATGTAAAAATCAACGATAAAGAAATGATTCAATCCCTTGAAAGAGGAGTAAATAGTGCAATATTCAATTTACCTTCGGGCAGGGCAATCATTGATATCTGGATTCAGGAAGAAGGCAAGAACCGTATTATTCTTACAGGAGACGATATTATTGGTGATGTGGACATAAAATTATTAAAAAAAATTAAATAATGCAAAAATAGATTTTCGAAAATTCTGAAATTTATAAGTCACAAAAATAATTAAGGGTGAACTACTATTCGACTTTTTAATTTTATCTCAAAGTTGCGCAATTTTCACACGGAAAAACATGCAGTTTTTTAGACGGAAAAAAACAAATTCTATA
>CAZBIT010000341.1:0-3665 GCA_964491835.1 uncultured bacterium | reverse complement strand
GAACGACTCTCAACCTTCATAAAGAGTTTGGAAGTCAAAGAGTTTTTGATACGCCTATTTGTGAGAACACTCTAACTGGGATTGCAATCGGTGCATCTCTGGCTGGCTTAAGACCAATTTTAGTTCATATGAGAACGGATTTATGTTGGTTTCGATGGACCAATTGGTTAATCATGCGGCAAAGTGGAAATATATGTTTGATGGAAGGGCATCAGTACCTATCGTAATAAGAGCAATAATAGGCGGAGGGTGGGGCTCTGCGTCTCAACACTCTCAACCCTTCCAGGCATTATTTACTCATATACCCGGTTTAAAAGTTGTTATGCCTTCCACTGCTTATGATGCTAAAGGTTTACTTTTATCAAGTATTATAGATGATTCACCCATAATTTTTGTAGAACATAGGTGGCTTTATGACCATAAAGACATAGTACCTCCTCAACCTTATTTTATTCCTTTGGGAAAGGGAATTATAAGAAAGGAAGGGAAAGATATAACTCTGATTGCTGATTCTTTTATGGTAACCATAGCAGTACAAGTTGCGAAAATTTTAGAAGATGAGGATGGAATTGATGCTGAAATAATAGATATAAGAACGATAAAGCCCTTAGATTATGACCTAATATTGAATTCCATTAAAAAGACAAAAAGAGCAGTAATTTTGGATTTTGGATATAAATTTTGTGGAATCAGCTCCGAAATTTCTTCCTTTTTAATGGAGGAAGCGTTTGTATATTTAAAATCACCCATATCAAGAATCGCACTACCTGATGTTCCTACGCCTTGCAGTCACATTCTGGAAAAGGCGTTCTATCCGAATATAAATAAAATAGTTTTTAAAGTAAGAGAAATTTTTGGAACTTCTCGATAATTTGAGGAGGTTATGATTAGTAGAATATATTTGACAATAATAATGCCAGCCCTTAATGAAGAAGATAACATTGAACTGGCAATTGAAAATACTCTTATGGCATTTAAGAATTTTAATGTGAATGGAGAAATAATCGTAGTTAATGATGGTAGCACCGACAAGACGCCTATGATTATTAAACAAAAGATGGAAAAGAATCCAGAAATTATAAGAACGATTAATCATAGTAAACCAGAAGGAATAGGTGGCTCTTTCTGGGATGGAGTTGAAAAAGCAGATGGGGATATAGTATGTATGTTGCCCGGTGATAATGAAAATGATCCTAATGAGATTATTCAGTATATTCAATTATTGGAACATGTAGATATGGTTATACCATTTATTTATAATAGATGGATAAGATCAAAGTTCAGAAATTTTTTATCTGATGTATATAGATTTATTATAAATATAACATTTGGAGTTAATTTAAACTATACAAATGGAACGGTAATGTATAGAAAGTCAATCTTATCAGATTTAAATTACAAATGTAAAGGTTTCTTTTTTCAAACCGATATTTTGATACGACTTGTGAAAATAGGTTATTTATTTTCAGAAGTTCCTTATTGTCTTGGAATAAGAAAATCCGGAACTTCAAAGGCAATCTCTTTTCAAAGTTTTTTCAAAATAGTAAAAGGTTATCTAAAATTAGTAAAGGATATTTACTTCGGTACTAATATAAAACTGGATAAGAAAAGATTTAGTTATGGATCATCAACATTTAAACGTTATAATGTTGAATAAAAATACAGATAAGGATTTTTATGAGCGAATTAATACTTGATGGACATAAATTAAACTGGCATAAGGATCGTGTAGAGGCATTACTAAAAGGCGAAAAAGTAGCACCAATAACAATTGACTGTTCTTTAACCAGAAGATGTACATATAGATGTGTTTATTGCTATGGTCAGCTTCAAGCAAACGATGAAAAGAAGATGACAAAAGATGTGATTTTTGGATTTCTTGATGATGCTGCTGAAATAGGTGTAAAAGCGGTTAGTTTTGTCAGCGATGGAGAAAGCACATGCTCACCACACATATATGATGCCATTGTGAAAGGTAAGAAAAATGGATTGGATATGGCATTAGGCACGAATGGATATTTACTGAAAGATGAAAGATTGGAAGAAATATTATCTTGTTTAACATATCTCAGATTTAATATATCCGCAGCAGAACCATCCCGCTATGCTCAAATAATGGGTTGCAGGGAAGAAAATTTCCATAAAGTAATTAATACGATAAAAGAATGTGTAAAAATAAAAAATGCAAAAAATCTCTCCGTTACGCTTGGAATGCAAATGGTTTTAATGCCTGATTTTAAAGACCAGATTATTCCATTTGCAGAGTTAGGTAAAGAATTAGGCGTTGACTATGCAATAATCAAACATTGCAGTGATGACGAAGAAGGGAATTTAGGAGTGGATTATACTCAATATTTTGAATTGATAAATATTTTAAAAGAAGCAGAGTCGCATTCAAATAATGGATATTTGGTTAAAGCAAAGTGGTCGAAAATTTTGAGTGGTGGAAAACGCAAGTATTCTCGATGCTACGGACCCCCACTTATAATGCAGTTTTCTGGTTCAGGTCTTGTTGCTCCCTGTGGAATGCTTTTCAACAATAAGTATAAAAAATATCACATTGGCAATATTGTAGAGACCCCATTTAAAAAAATCTGGCAAAGCGATAGATATTGGGAAGTTGTAAACTATATTGCTTCTGAAAAATTTGATGCAAGAACGATGTGCGGGTCTTTGTGTTTACAACATAAGGTGAACGAATTTTTATGGGACTTAAAACATGAAAACGCAAAACTTGAAGAACCCAAAAGCGAACCTCCGATGCATATAAATTTTATTTAACTTTATGAGTGATACTCCCGAAATTATTTTAGCAGCTAAATGTGCCCCAAACGAGAAAATATTGTCCGACATCAAGATATCCAGAATTGAGGCTGTGGAATTATACCTTCAAAATGAAAAACTAAATAATATTGATGAAATAATAAAGATATGTAATAGTTTTTCTTTTAAATATTTTGTTCATTCACCTAATGATGGATATAATCCACCAAAATTAGCAGAATTTGTAAAAAAGATTAACGCTAAAATAGTTGTCTTTCATAACATATACTGGGAAGATGAATGGGAAAATATCGTAAAAGCTTTTAAAGATGTTAAAACCAAATTATGCGTTGAAAATATATCGACAGTTCATGAACCTTTGAAATTTATGAGAAGATATGGATTTGGTAGATGTCTGGATCTTGAACATTTACAAATGGAATGTGCAGGAGTATTCGAGGAAATGTTTATTCCAATTATAAAAGATTCATCTCATATACATTTAACTGGTTATGTTTTTGGTTCGGATTTATGGCACACTCATATTCATTATTCACCCGAACACAATAAATATATGTTGGATTTGATTAAAAAATCTGGTTTTTCAGGATTTGTTGTGTCCGAAGCAAAAAATTCATTACAGACGTATGAAGAATTTAAAAAATTGTATGAATTTTACAATATGTGGAAATTAAAGAAATACGAAAAACCTGTGAGTAGTGATTAAATTATAAGTAAGAAATCTTACAATTGATAGAATCCTTTTCAAATTTATAAATCATGGTAGGATGAACTTCATATCGATCTGATAATTCACTAATCAATATCTGGTTATCCAGATGCTCCCGCAGTATCTTGACCTTGTTTTCGGCTATGTAATGAAATCGTTTCTTCATATCTCC
>CAZBIT010000340.1:0-3683 GCA_964491835.1 uncultured bacterium | reverse complement strand
TAATTATATCTGAATTTAATTTCATGTAGTTATTATATTTTTCTTGGCTACATTCTATAATATTAACTTTAATTTCTTTCAGTGCAGAGCGAAATATATTATATTTTTCATCATTCTTAATTTTATCGTTTATTATTAATATTCTGTTTATATTAACTCCTTTTTCAGTTGCTATTTTATTAATATTATTAATAAAATAATCAGAATATTCTGACTCAATTAAAAATATTCTCTCAACAATGTTTATTGAACTATATATTATATCATTTTTTTTAGAATTTGTAATAATATTAAAAGAAAAGTCTCTTGCTGTTATTGGATTTAAAATTTTAAGTTCATTAGTCTCATTAAATAATCTAATATTGGTTTCTAATGTTAATATGTCATTAGTCAAAATATTTCTTACAGTATCATTATAAATTTTAAGTAAATCAGAAAGTGGTGTTTCTTTAATAATAGTTCTACCAAAAAATAAAATAAAAATATCTAAAACTATAATACAATAAGCAATAGTATTTAATTCAACAACATCATATTTCATAATTTTATTAAATACAATATATCCTACGGCTATAAAAAAGGAAATTATTTGAAAAATCAATCTTTTATTTTTTCTCATATTTAACCTCTAATAATTGTTTCTAAGTGACCGTTTTCTATATAGAATTCTATGGCTAATAAAAAAACTTATTTTTATTCTTCTACTAACATTTTTAATTCTAAGAGATTTCCATTTGACCTTTAAGCATCTCAATCAACATTTTCGCATTCTTCACTGCATTTCCTTGATGACAATTGTTGAAAAAAAGATATGTTTTTGATGTATTTTTTCCTAAGTTTTTTATTCTTTCAAGCCATTCTTTAAGTTCTTCTTCCTTATATAGATAATCATATCTATCACCTTTCGATGAATCCCACCAGGATTGGGCATTTCTCCCGTGAAACCTGACATAACCAATATTTGTTGTAGAAATATCCTGCGGTGGAATCAATCCTTTCAGTTTCGGTTCATCGACACAGCAATAACCGATTTGGTTTTTTTTAAAGAACTTATATGTTTCTTCTTGAATCCACTCTGCATTTCTGAATTCAACAAAAAAAGGAATTTCATCGCACCTATCTTTTATCATAAGCAGATAATCTTTGGCATCAGGAGTATTTTTAAAAGACCAAGGAAATTGAGCAAGAAAGCCCTTAAGTTTTCCTGACTCTAAAATTGGCATTACTCCTTCTTTTACATCATCAACCGCTTTTACACCTTCCTCTCTCTTATGAGTTGTTTCCTGATTGAGTTTGACAATAAATTCAAAATTTTCAGGTGTTTTTTTTGAGAGATGATAAAACACAGACCTGTTTGGAATTTTGTAATACGTTGAATTTATCTCAACTGTATCAAAAAATTTACAATAATAATCTAACATTTTCCCTTTTTGAATTCCTTCGGGATAAAATACACCAACCCAATCATCAAAACTATAGCCAGAGGTTCCTATTTTTAGAATATTGTCCATGGTCAAATTCTTTTAAAAAGCAAAACTTTTGTAAATTTTGTTAAATTCAAATAAGTAGGGAAAATAGAAAATGTCATTCTTGCGAAAGCAGGAATCCATAAGTATCTATTAATTAAAACAATTGTATGGATTCCAGTTTGCACGGGAATGACATTAATTTGATTTTTTCTTTTAAGGTTAACCATAAAAAAATAATAAAAATTTAGATTTACAAAAGTTCTGTAAAAATATTAACCAAAATAAAAACCGAGAAATTTCCCGGTTTTTTATAAAAATATATTCAAAATTTAATCAAAAATTTTTAAAGCAAATCGAGCATTATAGAAGCTTCACGAACATAAATGGAGGAAGAGTATTTCTCGATAACTTTTTTATATCCATTTTTTGCTTCTTCTTTCATTCCGATGATTTCATAACATCTTGCCATATCAATCAAGTTTCTTGGTGCATTAAAACTATCAGGAAATTCCTCAGAGGATTTTTTATAATATTCTGCTGCCTGTACATATTTACCCTCTTCTTCAAAACAAGCAGCAATTCCAGAAATTGCAGAACTTTTTAATATATCATTATCACCATAGTCGTCGATATACATTTGAAAATATTTTTTTGCTTCTTCAAGTTTCCTTAAAATATAATAACAATCCCCTGCATAATAAACCGATATTCCCGCACCTTTTGTCCTTTTGTAATTTTTTGTCACTTCTTCAAAAGCATTTTTTGCCAATTCAATATTCCCAGATTCATATAACAATTGTGCAATTCCAATATCTGACATCGCATTGGTTTCAGAACGCTTTCCAGAATAATAAAAAGACAATGTTATAAAAACTATTAAACTGAATCCTAACACAATATAACCAATCTTTCGAAGGTTTTTTCTTACATACGAATTTATTTTAAAAGTATATGTTACAAGTTTATCTTCCTTTAAAACCTGTTTCGTAATTCTTTTTCTTGGTTTAAGAAGCATAACTCATCTCAAAATTTATTTATCTGTAAATTTATTTATATAAAAATATAAGAAATTACAATATAAAAAACAACTTATTATTGCAGTTTACTTAATTTGATTCAGAAGGTCAACCATTTCAATTGCACTCAATGCAGATTCAAAACCCCTGTTTCCTGCTTTGGTTCCTGCCCTTTCAATTGCTTGTTCAAGCGTATCAGCATTAACAATCCCAAACGAAATAGGTATTCCGGTATTTAAACTAACCTGTGCTATTCCCTTTGCAACCTCCGATGAAACGTAATGATTGTGCATAGTATCCCCCTTTAATATTACTCCAAGACATATCACCGCATCGTATTTTTTACATTCTGCTAATTTTTTAGCAATGAGAGGAATTTCAAACGACCCCGGAGACCAGAAAGTGTCTATATTTTTTTCACTGCATTTATGTCTCAGTAAACAATCCATCGCACCACCCAAAAGTTTTGATGTTATAAACTCATTGAAACGACTGACAACTATCGCAAACTTTTTTCCTTCCGCTGAAAGTATTCCATTATATATCATATTTTTTCTCCTTTTTTATTTATTTTTTAAAAAAATTTATTTTTCTTTCTGCTTTCTGTTGATATTGTCACCAACAGAGGAAATCTGTGTGTTGGTCACAAAACCAACACATAACCAATCGATGTCATTCCCGTGAAAACGGGAATCCACAAAATATATTCTATTTATGTAAGTAAGCACTAGCTGGCGAAGTCCCGCTTAAGCGGGATTCACCTTCGCTTTAAAGTTCTGCTCTCTGTTGGCGTTGTCACCAACAGAGAAAATAATTGTTTTGGTCATAAAACCAACACACAGCTAAAACTGCATTTTTTATGCATATACTTTAGTTAAATTTATTGCTTTTAAAAAAAATTATGGATAAAAATATTTTATAAATTTTCCGTAAATTCTTCAACACTTAATTTTGCCTGTCTTAAAATACCACGCAAAGTGCCGACGGCTAATTCTTTATGCAAAGGAACAACACAACCAATTTCCCCTTCAGATGTTTGTTTTTTCAGCACAATATGACTGCCTCGCTGACGAATCCGTTTAAATCCAATCTTTTCCAATCTTCGAATTGCTTCTTCTCCAGAGATTCTTTTTAGTTTATGCATTAACAGTTACCTCGAATGTAGTCATCAGTGGTTTGGAAATCTCATCTAAAGGAA
>CAZBIT010000339.1:0-3696 GCA_964491835.1 uncultured bacterium | reverse complement strand
AATTATTTCTTATTTTCTACTTTACCCTGTTCAGCATTAGGCAATGTTGATGCAGGTTTAGTTTGTTTATTCTGTGTTCCCTGTGCCTCTTGAACTGCACCGGGAATAGCGGGAAGTTGAGCAGCAGGACTTATCCTTCCCGATTGTTGCGCTTCTTTTTGAACAATACTTTTTGAGGCTCTTGAACCACTTGAAATCATACTGTGACTAATACTCGATAGCATATAAAGCACAGCTAAGATTGTTGTTAACTTGCTTAAAAATGTGGCGGCTCCTCTCCCACCAAACACCGCTCCAACTCCACCCGAACCACCAAACGCACCTGCCAAACCAGAACCTTTACTTGATTGTAAAAGGATAACCATCACAAGTAACAAACAAACCATTATATGTATAAATATTAAAAATCCAACCATTATTTGACCTTTTTGTTGATTTTAAACACTTTCAATTATTGTAACAAATTCATCTACTTTTAAACTTGCCCCTCCAACAAGTGCACCGTCTATATTTTTCTGTGACAAAAGTTCTTTTGCGTTTCCTGCATTCACACTCCCACCGTAAAGTATTCTCAAACTATCTTTTATAATATTACCATACATTTGACCAATAAGTTCCCTTATATAAATATGAACTTCTTCTGCTTGTTCTGGAGTCGCATTTCTTCCCGTTCCAATCGCCCATACAGGTTCATAAGCAATAACTAATTCATTTGCATTTTTCAAAGGAACATTATTTAAACAAGTTCTAACCTGTTTTGAGACAGTATCTTTCATAATTCCTTTTTCTCTTTCTTCTAATTTTTCACCCACACAGAGAATCGGAATAAGTCCATCTAACATAGCTCGAATAATTTTCTTTTGAATAAACTCGTCTGATTCGTTAAAATAACTCCTTCTCTCTGAATGACCAAGGATTACATAATCACAGCCCACAGATTTTAACATTTTACCTGAAATTTCACCCGTATATGCACCTTTTTCTTCAAAATATAAATTTTGTCCGCCCAATTTGACTTTTTTCCCTTTTATTATTTCTGATATTTTATAAAGTGAAGTAAATGGTGGGCAAAACAAAATTTCTCTATCATCATAATCTTTAATCTTTTTTAAAACACCCTCAACAAGTTCAATGGACTCATTGAGAGTTTTGTTCATTTTCCAATTGCCTGCTATTAGTTTCTTTCGCACTTTCATACCTCTTTAGATTATTTTTATGATTCCAAAATAATTTTTTCCGAGTGTAATTTTTTAATCCTCCAAAGATTTAACACCGGGCAGTATTTTTCCTTCAAGTAATTCAAGAGAAGCACCGCCACCCGTTGATACATGGGACATTTTATCAGCCAATTTAAATTTCTCTAAAGCGGCAACAGAGTCACCACCACCAACGACCGATATTGCACCTTTTTTCGAGGCTTTTGCAATTTCTTCTGCAATCATTTGAGTCCCTAATGCAAAATTATCCATTTCAAAAACACCCATAGGACCATTCCATAATATCGTTTTAGCTCCAGCAATCTTTTCAGTAAAAAGTTTGATTGTATTTTTTCCAATATCAAGCATCATCCATCCAGAAGGAATGTTTTTTATATCTACTTCCTTTTTATTAGCGTCATTTTTAAAATCATCAGCAACAATCGCATCAATAGGAAGCACAAAATCTTTATTATTCTCTTCTGCTTCTTTGATTATGTCGCCTGCCAAACTCAGTTTATCATCTTCACGTAAGGACTTGCCGATTTCAATTCCCTGAGACTTAAAGAATGTCATTGCCATTCCGCCACCAATTAAAAGCGAATCCACCTTATTCAGAAAGTTTTTAATTAAGTCAATTTTCCCTGAGATTTTTGCACCACCCATTATCGCTACAAATGGCCTTTTTGGATTTTCAAGAGCACCAATAAGAAATTTTAGTTCCTTCTCCATAAGATAACCCGAAGCCCTCTTTTCGATAAATTCACAAACTCCAGCGGTAGAAGAATGTGCACGATGGGCAGAGCCAAATGCATCATTTATATATACATCCCCAAGACGGGCAAGTTTTTGTGAAAAATCTCTATCATTCGCCTCTTCTTCCTTATGAAATCTCACATTTTCCAAAATTATGCATTCACCATTTTTCATTTGTGATACAATTTTTTCAGTTTCGGTTCCAATGCAGTCGGGTGCCATTTTTACTTCTTGTCCCAATAACTTACTAAGCCGATTAGCACAAGGTTTCAGACTAAATTTCGGGTCTGGTCCCCCCTTTGGTCTTCCCAAATGAGACATAAGAATTACTTTCCCACCTTCAGATATTATCTTCTTAATAGTGGGAAGCGACGCTCTTATTCTTGTGTCATCGGTAATGTTAAGGTTTTCATCTAAGGGAACATTAAAATCAACTCTGACCAAAATCCGTTTTCCTATAAGGTCAAGGCCATCTATTGTTAATCTCTTCATAACTTCACCTTAAAATTTATTATATTATTTATGTTTAAATAAAAAGTCAAATCTCTGAATATTTCAATATATTTTCATTCAAAAAAATGAAAAATATATCCTAAACAATAAAAACTTCATTTTATCCAAAATGAAATATACTTATCAGATAGTTTTCACCAATCAGGTTGTATAGTGCAAATTTTTAAAATTTGTGAATTAACGAAAAAAACACTAAATAATTTTTTCAATTAAATCGATAACTCGAACAGAATAACCCCATTCATTATCATACCATCCAATAATTTTCACCATATTTCCACCCAGCACTAAGGTGAGTTCAGCGTCGAATATGCAGGAATGAGGATTACCAACAATATCCTGAGAAACAATCGGATCTTCACAATACTGCAAGATACCTTTCATAGGACCTTCCGCTGCTTTTTTCATTGCTAAATTCACTTCTTCCTTTGTTACGTCTTTTTTTAACAATGCTACAAAATCAGTGATAGAACCAACTGGCACAGGAACTCTTAATGAAAAACCATCAAGTTTTCCTTCTAATTCAGTTATTATTTTTCCTACGGTTCTTGCAGCACCCGTAGAAGTTGGAATTATCGAAAGTGCAGCAGCCCTTGCTCTTCTTAAATCTTTATGCGGAAAATCAAGAAGCCGTTGGTCATTTGTATAAGCATGACAAGTAGTCATAAGACCTTTAACTAAACCAAAATTATCATTAAGAACCTTAATCATAGGTGCAATGCAATTAGTAGTACAAGATGCATTTGAAATAACCTTTTCTTTTCCAGTTAGGGTGTCATCATTAACTCCCATTACAATAGTTGCATCCACTTTATCTTTTGCAGGGACGGTAAGGATTACCTTTTCAGCACCCGCTTCAATATGTTTCATCACTTCATCCCTTTTCCTAAAAATCCCTGTGGATTCCACAACTACCTTTACTCCAAGTGCTTTCCAGGGGAGTTTTGCCGGGTCTTTTTCCGCGTATATTTTTATTTCTTTACCATTGACGATTATGGATGAATCTTTTGCTTCCACCGTTCCGGGGAACGCTCTCTGAGAAGAATCGTATTTTAAAAGGTATGCAAGAGTTTTTGCATCGGTGAGGTCATTTATTCCGACAAACTCTATATTCTTAGAATTTAATCCCGCACGAAATACAAACCTCCCGATTCTACCAAATCCATTAATACCTACTTTTACTGCCATAATAAACCTCCATTTAATTTAAAATAAAAGTATTTAAATTTCC
>CAZBIT010000338.1:2178-3712 GCA_964491835.1 uncultured bacterium | reverse complement strand
AGCACTATTTGTTTTCGGGAAAGCAATAACTTCCCGAATGGATTTAGCACCAGAAAGTATCATAGCAATGCGGTCAAATCCAAATGCTATACCACCATGGGGAGGAGCACCATATTCAAATGCATCAAGTAAAAAACCAAATCTCAATTTTGCTTCTTCTTCTCCAATATTCAGTAAATTGAACATCTTCTCTTGCAGTTGCCTATCATGTATTCTTATGCTACCACCGGCGATTTCACTTCCATTCAAAACAAGGTCATATGCCCTTGCTCTTGCCTTCAAAGGGTCTTTATCAAGTAACCATATATCCTCATATTTTGGAGAAGTGAAAGGATGATGCATTGCTTGAAACCTGTTTTCTTCTTCGTTAAATTCTAACAAAGGAAATTCAACTACCCATAAAAGAACATAATCTGCCTTTTTGGGCAGATTAAATCTTTTAATAATTTCAAGACGAATGTTGCCTAAAGCAGTTAAAACAGTTTCTCTTTTATCCGCCATTATCATCAAAGCATCCCCTTTTTGTATTTCACACTTTTCAATAATTTTATTCAATGCCCCTTCAGGAAAATACTTTTTAATAGATGATGAAACACCTTCTCCTGTCAATTTAATGAAAAAAGCCCCTTTCGTTCCTAAAAATTTGACAGCATATTCAGATAATTCATCAATTTGACTTCGAGAAATATGTGCCAATCCTTTTAAATTGACACCTGCTATAATTCCATTTTTCTCAACAACATCTTTAAATATTGGAAAATCAGAAGATTTTGTAATTTCGGTTATATCTACTATAGGTAAATCCCATCTTAAATCTGGCTTATCAGTTCCATATTTTGAAATTGCATCCTGATAAGTCATCCTCGGAAAAGGAGCTCCTACTTCTACATTAATAATATCTTTAATCACCCGAACCATCAAGCCCTCCATCACAGAATAGATATTCTCCTCTTCTATAAAAGACATTTCTATATCAATTTGAGTAAATTCTGGTTGTCTATCCGCCCTTAAATCTTCATCTCTGAAACACTTTACTATCTGAAAATATTTATCACATCCTGAAACCATCAAGATTTGTTTATATGTTTGAGGGGATTGTGGCAGGGCATAAAATTTCCCATTAAAAAGTCGACTCGGAACAAGGTAATCTCTCGCTCCTTCCGGGGTGCTTTTCATTAATATTGGCGTCTCCACTTCAAGAAATCCCAATTCATCAAAGTATCTTCTCACTGTTTGATAAAATCTATGCCTAATCTGAAGATTCCTTTGCATTGATGGTCTTCTCAGGTCAAGATAACGATATTTTAACCTGATTTCTTCGCTAATTGTATCGCTACTATCATCAATATCGAATGGTAGTGGTTTTGATTTATTAAATATTTTTAATTCAGTAGGAAAAACCTCAATTTCACCAGTTGGAATTTTAGGATTCACCATTTCTTGTGTCCTTTCAACTACTATTCCTTTTACCCCTATTACATATTCCTTTTTTAGTCCTTTTGCTTTATCATATACATTTTCATTTTTTTCTGGA
>CAZBIT010000338.1:0-2168 GCA_964491835.1 uncultured bacterium | reverse complement strand
AATCTGAGTTTTCCCATATCTATCCCGTAAGTCGATAAAAATAACTCCACCATGGTCTCTCATCGTGTCAACCCAACCCATCAATATTACCTCTTTCCCGCTGTCAGATTTTCGCATATTCCCACAGTAATGTGTCCTGTTCCATCCTTCTAATTTATCCACTTTTATTTCTCCTTTTCTATTTACACTAATTTACAAAGTATTGCATCTTCTTCATTAAAAATTGTATCAGTCCTTTATATAAATTATTAAATATAATAAATTAATAATTATTTTAAAATTGTAATTTTTTTCAATTCCGAAAATTTACCCGCTTTAAACCTTAAAAAATATGTTCCACTCGAAACGCTTATTCTATTTTCATTCTTTCCATCCCAGGCAACTTCATAAAAACCTACTTGTTTTTTTTCATTTATCAAAGTTTTTATCTCTTTTCCCAATACATCATAAATTTTTATTTCAACGCTTGATTCTTCCGGTATCTGATACTCAATAGTAGTTATTGTATTGAAAGGATTAGGATAATTTTGAGAAATTGAAAAACTTTCTGGAGCACCAACTGTTACTTTAATAGGGTCGGAATATTCGAAAAATCCACCATAATCAATCTTTTTCAATCGATAATAATACACCCCTGTATTAGTTTGGTTATCGTAAAAGTAATAATTCTTTTCAGAAGAAGTTGTCCCATAACCTGTTATATGGGCTATTTTAATATAATTTCTATTATCCGTGCTTTTTTCCACATCAAATCCAAGATTATCCGATTCGAATTTCATAATCCAATTCAATAAAATAAACTTTCTTGAGAAAATTTGATACGTAAACGACTTCAACTGTTGCGAAAAAGGTGACAAATAATGATGATATTCTTTTGGAACATTATAAGGATTTAATGACATTACGCCAGCAGAATCTGTCACTGAAAAATAGTAATAAATAGGCGTCCCGAAAGATGGAATCGCTATATCTCCATAATATCTATTTGAATTATTATCATTTTTCATAACAATAGTTTCAAATTTTCCATCACTGTAGGAATATTTATAATACAACAAAACGGAATTCCCCTGTATTCCGTTTGGGGAAACAACGCTTGTCATAATCCTATAATAATTTTCTAAAGACAATACAATCGGTTTATTGCTGAATACGGTTCCAAAATAAAGCAGTGCTTTATAAGCATCTACAACTCCATAACCAAAATCATTATTTGGATTATCCTTTCTATCTGAGGTTCGTATAAGTGCCTCTTTTATTTGATTTGGGGTAAGATACGGATGAGCAGATAACATTAAAGCAGTAACACCAGCAACAAGTGGACAGGAAAAAGACGTCCCTTGAACACTCTGATACCCATCGTAAATAATTTTGTCAGAAACATTATAACCCGGAACCTTAACATCCATTCCCAATGCAACAACATCAGGTTTAATTCTTCCATCAGCAGTCGGACCTGGTGAACTGAAATATGCTATTCCACCATTGACACCAATTGCTCCAACAGCAATCACATTCTCCCCATCCGCAGGTGTAATGATATGCATCCATTTATCATTGGTTCGTTCATTCCCCGCTGAATTAACAACTACTATTCCATTCTTTACTGCAATCTCTGCTGCAATAGTTGTTATTGCTGTCTTACCATCGAGGTCTGAAAATTTATAATCTGGTCCCTCATCAAAGTATGCGTAACCCAATGAACTGCTCACAACATCAACCCCTACACTATCAAGCCATTCAATTCCCCTCACCCAGTTATCTTCCTCAATTTTCGATTCTTTTGTGGTAATTTCAGTTTTAGCCAAAGCAAAATTAGAACCAAATGCAGTTCCTATCAATTTCCCTTCGTAAAAACCCCCTATTGTTGCAAGAGTCCAGGTCCCATGCTTATCCTGACCTTTTGGGTCATTAGATTCGTCCTTTGTTATGCCATCATTATTAACAAAATCCCACTCGCTAACAACCTTTACATCTTCAAGGCATTCGTGGTTTTTATCAAATCCCGTATCCATCATTCCAATAAGAACATTTCTTCCAACAATCCAAAGGTCATGAACCCGAGGAACATTAATTATATTATTCTGAATATATGAATAACCATAATCATAAGTATTTTCGTATTTCGATGGCGTTTTAAAAATTTCTTTTTCTTCAGAAGGAATTGG
>CAZBIT010000337.1:0-3714 GCA_964491835.1 uncultured bacterium | reverse complement strand
GAAGACATAAATCTTTCCGTTTATAAGGGAGAAATGTTCGGGCTTGTTGGTCCTGATGGAGCAGGGAAAACTACATTGATAAGGATATTGTGTGGTATAATAAAAATGACTTCCGGTAATGTTTTTATGATGGGATATGACTTAAAGAATGAATTTAATAAAATAAAAGGTGGAATTGGGTATCTTTCACAAGTATTTTCCCTGTATGGAGGATTAAGCGTTGAAGAAAATATGAACTTTTTTGCTGAAATTTATGGAGTAGAAAATTTCGAATCCAGAAAAGATGAACTTCTTTCTTTTACAAGATTGAAGCAATTCAGAAATCGCCTTGCAGAAAAACTTTCTGGTGGAATGAAACAAAAACTTGCTTTAGCGTGCACTCTTATACACAAACCACAGATAGTTTTTCTCGATGAACCGACCACGGGCGTTGACCCAATCTCGAGGAGAGAACTGTGGGGAATTCTTTCTGAACTTATAAAGTCAGGTGTTATGATATTTCTTACAACGCCATATCTTGATGAAGCAGAAAGGTGTTCGAGAGTAGGATTAATGTATAAAAGTAAGATTATATTATGTGACAGTCCGATAAATATTAAATCAAGAATCAAGAAACAAATTTTGGAAATAACGTGCAATCAACCCCGCAAAGCATCACAAATTGTGAAACAAATAAATAATATAGAGGACGTTCAAACGTTTGGTTGGAAACTACATATTACTTCTGACGATATTATTGAGAATGCAGAATATATAAAAAAAGTCCTCCAGGATAAAAATATCGAAGTATTAAACCAGAGAATCATAACTCCATCCCTTGAAGATGTATTTATTTCGTTAGTCAATCAATATTCATAAAATATTTATATTGCATTTCTTGAGTGATTAATTACTATCTTTAAATAATTATTGAATTTTTGAATGTCTAAAATTTTTTATAAGTTTTTAAGAAAATAAAAATTTTTATTGATTAATTCCTTGTTTATTTTTAATTTTGTAAGTAAATAATTAAATTTTTCTTTAAAAGTTTTTTAAAAGGATAAATATAAATGTCAACATTAAGAAAAGACCCGATAACGGGAAGATGGGTTATATTTATAGAGGATAGGCGCAGGAGAAATCGTCATCTTCCCCATCAATATCAAGAGACGCAAGAAGACAAAGAATGTCCATTTTGCGAGGGTAAAGAACATTTGACGCCCCCAGAGATACTTGCTTTCAGAAAAGAAAATACGCAACCAAATATGGCTGGATGGACTTTGAGGATTATCCCAGATAGATTTCCGATTCTTAAAGTGGAAGAGAAATTTGAGAGCAAGGGAATTGGAATGTATGATATAATGAACGGTCTCGGTGCTCATGAAATTGTCGTTGAAAATAACGTTCATAGTGCTACTTATGAAACGTTGCCAATCAAAAAGATTATGGATATATTCTGGGCATATCAACAGAGGATAAACGACCTCAAAAAAGATGTAAGGATGAAATATATACTTGTCAGTAAAAATTTCGGAACAAAGGCAGGAGCTTTAATGCCTTTACTTCATCCTCATTCACATCTTATAACGTATTCATTTATACCTTATGTTCCACAATTGGAATGTGACGGAGCGAAAGCTTACTGGGACTTTCATAACAGATGTATCTATTGTGATATGGTATCACAAGAATTGGATTCCCCAAATGAAAGAATTATTTACTCTAATGACGAATTTATTGCGATTTCGCCTTTCGCTTCGAGGTTTCCTTACGAAATGTGGATTATTCCTGTTAAACACAATTATATCTTTTCAGGCGATGATAAATTGTTTGAGTCCCTTGCGATTGTACTTAAAGAGTTAATTATTAGAATGAATGCGGTTCTTTTTATTCCTCCGTATAATCTTGTTATTCATTCAGCACCGTTGAGTGAAGAATTTAGCAATTATTATCACTGGCATATAGAAGTAAGACCAAGGATAAGTCAGACCGCTGGATTTGAATGGGGTTCAGGAACCTATATTAATGCAGTATTCCCTGAAATTGCAACTCAAGAATTGAAACAAATTGACGTAAAATCCTTATTTGAATATTAAAAAAATGTTGGATTTTGTTCTCTATTATTTATTGTAAATTACGCATTAGCAAGGATTTAATTCTTATTATAATATTACCAAATTTCTGATAGGTTAAAAAATAAAAATTTAGAACTTTTTAATATTGGAAAATGTTTTAATTATGGAAAAAGGAATATGTGATTTAAAAGGGAAAAATTATAAAATTATAAGTAAAAAGGTTATAGTTGATGGACCGGATGGAATTATAAGGATAGATGTTGAAGCACCTTTAGTAGCAAAGAATACAAAAGCAGGACAGTTTATTATTACTCATGCTTTTGAAACAAGTGAGAGAATACCATTGACTATTGCTGATTATGACAAAAAAAGAGGAACCATAACCTTAATATTTCAAATAGTTGGGAAGAGTACTCGTGAACTTGGAAAACTGAATGAAGGAGAATATATTTTAGACCTTCTTGGTCCTCTTGGTGTTCCCGTTGAAGTGAAGAAATATGAAAAACCCGTTATCTGTATTGGTGGAGGTATTGGAATTGCTCCAATTTATCCAAAGGTAAAAAAACTTATAGAAATCGGAAATTATGTGATAACTATCATTGGTGCAAGGACGAAAGGACTTCTTATCTTAGAAGACGAACTCAGAAAAATTAGTTCTGAACTTTACATCACAACTGATGATGGGTCGTATGGTAAAAAGGGATTTGTCACAACTGTATTAAGAGAAAAAATTGACGAATTAAAAGATAATATTCAGGAGATAATCGCAGTTGGTCCTATACCAATGATGTTAGCTGTGGTTAAGGAAGTTGCAGGTAAAAAATATAATGAGACATATAAACCCAAAGAAGATTATAAAAATTCTTTAATAAAAACTATTGTGAGTTTAAATCCAATAATGGTTGACGCCACGGGTATGTGTGGGGGATGTAGAGTAAATGTTTGGAATCCTGATAAACAGCAATATGAGCCAAAATTTACCTGCGTCAATGGTCCTGCTTTTGATGGTCATCTTATTGACTTTGAGACATTAATTAAAAGAAATATACAGTATGTAAATCAGGAAAAATTAACATAGAAAATGTCAAAGATTCAACATAATAAAACACGAATGCCGATGCAAGACCCAGAAATCAGAATTAAAAATTTTGACGTGGTTGAGATGGGTTATGATATAGAAATGGCACAACAAGAGAGTAGAAGATGTATTAATTGCAAAAATGCCAAATGTATTTTCAACTGCCCTGTTGAGATTAATATTCCTAAATTCATAATGGAGATTAAGGAAGGCAAATTTGATGATGCATATTATACAATGTTAGCGACAAATCTCTTTCCAAGTATTACGGGAAGGGTATGTCCACAGGAACAACAATGTGAATTGGTTTGTGTACTTGGGATAAAGCACGAACCGGTTGGGATTGGATTTCTTGAAAAATTTATTGGCGATTATGGTAGAAAAAGGGGATTAAAACCACATACAGAAGAAATAACGCCCAACGGGAAATCTATCGCTGTCGTGGGTTCAGGCCCAGCAGGTATGTCAGTTGCTTCTGATTTGGCACAACTCGGATATGAAGTAACCATATATGAAGCATTGCATAAGCCGGGTGGCGTTTTGATGTATGGGATTCCATCCTTCAGGCTTCCTAAAGACATT
>CAZBIT010000336.1:0-3728 GCA_964491835.1 uncultured bacterium | reverse complement strand
TGAATGGAAGTTCCTTATTAAATATAGTAAACTTTTGGGTTGTATCTTTTTTAGAAATTTCAGAAACACTATCACTCTCAACCAATAATGCTTTTCCATCCAATTTAAAATCCCCCTGTTGAGGATTAGTCCAGAAATTCCCAGATAAATTCTCTATATTTACCTTTTCATTATAAAAATTATTAATTGTATATTCACCATCAATTGAAATATTACTTAATTCGCCCGACACATTTCCATTTACCTTTGCTAAAAATTTTTGACTTTTATTTGGAACATATCGTGAAATGTCGTTTACTAATGTATTATAATGTAAATTCAAACTATTCCAATCTTTTACTGTTCCATTAATCACAATATGATTATCTAACTGTCTAATTATCATATCGTTTATTTTAGCAAAGTTATTTTCTATTTCCAAATCAGATGTAATCGAAATATAAGGTAAATCTCTATAAAATAGAGAATCTATGTTGGACTTAATTGAAATTCTTGGATTCTTAAAATCTGCTATCGATATAGATACATTACCGGTAGAATTTATGTTCAAAGTTGGGTTATTAATCAAGTAGCCAATATTTTTAGACGAAAAGTTTCCATAAAATTCTAAAAAAGGATTTTTGAATATAGAATTTAATGAATAATCACCAGAAACAATACAACTATCCATAATAACATTTATATTACCTGAAATTGATTCCTTAATAAAATTACCTCTCATTGAAATCTCACTAAAAGACCGATTGAATAATTCCAATGAAGGAGCATTCAAAATATACTCCATATTAAATGGATATTCAGATTTATATATTCCTTTTACATCCAACACACAGTCAAACAATTTCTCCGATTTAAGACCCGAAGCAAAATTAGAAATATCAATATTTTTTAAGAGAGAATTAATATCGTATGAAACGGTCATAGTATCCCTTAAATTTACTTTACTTTGAAGATTTAACACATTTTCATCAATACCTAATGAAGTATTAAACCATAAATTCTTTGAAGAGCCGTAATAATAAATGGAAAAACTTTTTAATAATTTTACAGAAAGAGTATTATCAATTGCGATTAGTTCGTTATGTTCATTTTTACTATCATCTTTTTTAAAATTTTTGAATACTGAATTTGAGCCGATAGAATTGTCCTTTGTATAAAAATCACCAGCGACTTTCTCTAAAATAAACGCAATGCTGTCATTATTTAATGCAAAAAATCCATCTAATTTAAGATTATTAAATCTAATGGGTAAATTTTTCGTTAAGGAATCAGGTTCATTCATATTTCCATTTTCAATCTCAATCTTTTTTATCATAGTCAAATCAATTTGCGAATCCTTTTTTTCGGTTCCACTCGAATCATTACTTTTAATCCCTTTCGGATTCTTTAATCTTCCGATAGTTCCATTTAAATTTTCAAATGATGGAGTTAAAATTTCAAATGAATCAATTTTAATTCCATTTATTTTTAATTTTTTATCTAAAACTGCAAACAAACTATATTTTAAATTGAGATTCGAAAAATTTAATTTTGTAGAATCCATCGGTGAATATATCACGACATTTTCGAGTGTTACGTTTCCCAATAAATTCCCTTTCAATTCTCCAATAGAAAATTCCATAGGAAACATTCCATTGACTTTTTTTATCGCAAAATCTTTAATTTTAGAGTTAAAAATTCCATAGTTGAGTCCAAAAATAGCAATCACAATAAGTGCAATTGCAAAAACAATCACTCCAACAATAAACCTATAAATGAAAGTTAAAATACTCATCATTAAAATGTCTGTCCTATACTAACATGTAATTGAAAATGAGATTTCTTTAATGGGACTCTTTCGGGACGATATCCGATATCAATCCTTGCTGGTCCCACTGGGGTAATTATTCTTAAACCAATCCCCAGAGCATGTTGTAGATTCTTAAGTTTGATATATTTCATTTCACTCCAAACGTTTCCAACATCGTAAAAAATAGTGCTTTGAACAGGATAAAAAAGTAGAAATCTATATTCTGTACTCATTTCGAAGATATATCTTCCACCAATTGGATTTCCTTTACTATCTTTTGGTCCCAAAAGTCGTCTCCCAAAACTTCTTACGGAAGAACTTCCACCTGCGTAAAATCTCTCTTCAACTGGTATAAAATAGGAATCTTTAAATTCATTAATTGAGCCAATCTTGAACCAATACCCAACGACGCTTGAATTTTTTTGAGGAAAATAAATTCTTCCCTCTCCAAATGTTTTTAAATATTTATATTGTGCACCAAATAATTTCATAGAATATTCTGTAGTCATCTGAAAGTAATATCCTCTTTTCGGGTCAAGAAAATTGTCTCTCTTATCATAAAGAATCTGAGCAGAAACTATAGATTTATTGTAATCAGAAAGTTTCGTAGCAATAACATCCGGGTCTATTTGCATTGGATTGATGAAATTGATAGAATTATTTTCTAATCTATATTGCAATTTATAATATGAATAATTGCTAATGTAATTTCTGAAAATTGGTTGAATACCAATATTTCTTAATGTATAACTTAATTCTGCCTCT
Organism: uncultured bacterium; assembly: GCA_964491835.1. Lineage (GTDB taxonomy): Bacteria > SM23-31 > SM23-31 > JAUVVT01 > JAUVVT01 > CAZBIT01. The sequence continues at coordinate 1,174 of CAZBIT010000336.1, read as the reverse complement.
CTACGAACATAAGCATCGAGTCCAAATAATCCCTTTCTTAACAAAAACGAAGGTTGCTGAATGGCAAAATCTAAGTTCTGATAAATAAAAGAAACATTGGAATTGATTGAAAATTTTCTTGCTTGTCCTAAAAAATTAAAATGATTATATAATAATTTCCCTTTAAATTTTTCTTCAGCATTATATCCCGCTCCAACTTGTAATTCGTGTGATTTTCTCTCAAGCAAATTTACTAAAAGATTTACTTTACTCTTAGAAAGTGCTGTTGTATCAGGTGTGATATTAACAAACTGAAAAAGGTCAAGCCGATATATATTTACTCTGTTTTCATTAATCTTCTCCTGATTATATATTTCTCCCGGTTTTATTTCTATTTGCTTTTTTACAATATCCTTATTAATATTTTTAAGACCAGAAATTTTTATGGAATCAATCGAAACAAATCGTTCTGGGGTTATCCAAAATTGTACCATCGCATCTTTTTTATCAGAATAAGGAAAAATGTTTGTTTGTACCGAAGAAAAAGGATAACCAGTATTTAAGAGTTCTAAATGAATTCTATCAATATCCTCCTTAATTTTGTCCATTTCTAATACATCACTTTTTTTTAGTCGTATTAAACCAGATACTCTACCAACAAATGCACTATCGACATTTTCAGACGAAAAAACCACATTAATGCTATCTGCTTTATATTTGTTTCCTTCTTCAATCTTTAAACTTATATTCACCTTCTGTTTTGTAGAATCATATTCAACTGTATAATTCTTGACCTTTGCATCAATGAATCCAATACTTTGGTAATAACTTTCAATATTAGGAATGTCCTGTAAAAGAAAAACTCTCCTGTAGATTGAAGATTCACTTCTCATCGTAAATCTTCTATACCATGGGTAATCCCTCATCATCATTTGATTCTTTATTGTACCAGAACTTAAATACTTATTCCCTTCTATTTTAACTTTTCCTATTTTCCAAGAATCATTCTGAGAATAAGCATATTCCCAAAAGAGAAAAATTAAACAAATCCCAACAAACAGAGAAATTTTATTCACACTATAAAATAAAAATTTCATAAAAGTAAAAAGTATTGATTTAATAATTATAATATTATAAATTTAATTAAACTAATAAATACAATTTTCCAAAATAATATACGCAATAAATATTTATT
>CAZBIT010000335.1:0-3729 GCA_964491835.1 uncultured bacterium | reverse complement strand
CCGGATAAAAATGATAAAATCATTTCGCTTGAACAGGGAAAACATGCGGTAGGCATAAAGAATGCCGAATTTTTCATATCAAAATCTGGACTCTGGATTTTCTTTACTATATCACCAGTCGTCACAATGCAGGGAAAACATTCCTTCCCAGATGTGAATCTTCTTCCCAAATCTGCCGATTCAACTGTAGGATGAGGCAAAACCTCTGCATCGATTCCACAATTCCTAAAAGCGGCTACTACAGCAAATGCATGGTCACACATATATGGGATATACAGTTTTTTGAATTTTGGTTTTGTCTCTATTATTGGAAGATTCTTTATTTTTAATTCCTTATTTTTAATGCTTTCAATGCTATCAAGAAAAGCTTCACACCTTGTTAAAATTCCTGCATCGGCTGTATGTTCGTCAAGTTCAAGTTGTAAATAAGGCATTTCTCCCATATTGTATTGGAAAATATGATTTATCATTGAATCCGGTCCACAGCCAAAATTCGTGACATATACACAATATAGATTTCTATATAGTTTTGTAATTTCCGATACACCTAATATTTTTTGACCATATTTCCAATACATATTTGGAAATTCACGCCAATTCTCAAAGTTCTCAATTCTTAAGCAATCTAATGGAAGTGCCACAACACCTAAATCTTTGAATTTCTTAGGAATATTCATATTCAATCAGTCATCACAGGTATTATAAGACCTGCCTACAAGTATAATTACTTTTTCATATTTCCCTTTTCCCAAGTCAGATAAAACTTCATCTCCTATCTCTTTCAATTTTTCGTTAAATTCTGCACTTGCTCTCTCTGCTTCATCAAGGGCTTTTTTTATAGTAGATTTTTTAACTTTAAAAGGTTTAAAACATCTGATTAATTCACTTTCAACAAATTTTCTTCCTTTTTGAAAATTCAAATGAGGTTCTATTATCTTAGCATTTGTCATTTTAAAATCGATACCACTTTTAAAAGTATATGGAATTGATTGAATATATGGGCAATTATATGCATTTGAAAAACCTTCAGCCAACTTCGGCTGACTGATAAGGCTTGGAACGAAAATATAATCTATATCCTTTTTAAATAAGTTAACAATATGTCCGAAAGAAGCTTTTACGGGTAAGCAGAATTCTGCAGTAACATAATTTGCACTTTCCTCAATAATCTCCTTTGATGTTCTATCCGATAGAATAACTTCCCAACCAATACTTTTGAAAAACGTCTTCCAAAATGGAAAATTCTCAAATACTTGGAGTATTCTTGGTATGCCTACAACTGGCTTATCTTTTGTTTTCTTTTCTTTTTCTTCTTTCTGGATAATTCTCCCTGTTTCAGATTTATCGTAAAATTCGCCGAATAATATTCTTTCCCTTATATCAACAACATCGGGTAAATTTTCCCCCAAAGATATTTTTTTATCATAATCATACCTTTCACATCGACTGCCATAAAATAATGGTTTTTCATTCTCAATTTTAACCATCTTTATTTCACAATTATTGGAGCATTTTTTACAGATAAAAGATTTCAAGGAATATTGTCTTTTTGAGAAATCAAATCCCTTGAATCTACTTGGCTTCCCTTTTGCACTTTCTTTAGAAAGAATAGCCACGCCAATAGCCCCAATTACGTCATTATATGGTGGTACAGTTATTTTTTTATCGAGAATTTTCTCGAATGCGGCAACTACTGCGAGGTTACACGCAGTACCACCCTGAAAGAAAATATTTTCTCCAATTCTTTTTTTGACAACGACACGATTAAGGTAATTTTGTGCTATAGAGAACGCCAACCCAGAAACGAGTTCTTCTTTTGAAGCACCTGCCTGCTGATGAGTAACAAGGTCGGATTCAATGAATACCGTACACCTTTCTCCGAATTTTGCCGGGCATTCACATTTCATCGCTAAGCTTTCAAACTCTTTTATGATGTTTATATTCAATCTTTCTGCCTGTTCTTCAAGGAATGAACCAGTTCCCGCTGCACATACTTTATTCATTTCAAAGTTTACAACGACTCCGTTATCTATTGAAATATACTTCGAATCCTGACCACCTATTTCAAATATAGTATCAACTTTAGGGCCAACTTCTATTGCACCTCTGGCTTGAGCGGTAATTTCATTTCTCACTATATCTGCACCCACAAGGTCTCCAATCATATACCTTCCCGAACCAGTAGTTCCCGCTCCTTTTACAAACGCCTTATAACCAATTTCTTCACCTATTTCCTCAAGCCCACGTTTTACTGCTACAATTGGCCTTCCTGCGGTCGGGAGATACCTGCTTGCAAGAACTTTATTATCTTCATCAATTAAAACAACATTCGTGCTAACTGAACCAACATCAATCCCCAAATATGCACTTATCTTCTCCGTGTCACTAATTTTTGGGACAATTTTTTGTGGAATAATTTTTATTGACTTTTCAAGGGTTAATTTCTTTAAATTGCTTTCAAATCTTCTTGACGTTTTTTCATAATTTGTTATTTTTTCAAGACCAATAAATTCTTTAGATTTATTTTCTTCGATTTCAATAAATGCCGTGCCTATTGCGCCAATGCAGTTATAATAATCCGGTACAATAAAATTTTCGTCATCTAACTCAAGAACCTCTCTAAATGCTCTCACCATACCTTTGTTTGAAGCAACTCCCCCAACGAATGCAATTGGTATAATGAGTTCCTTACCTCTTGCTATCGTACTTTTAAAATTTCTTGCCACTGCAAAACATAAACCAGCCACAATGTCGTAATCTGGAGTTCCAATTTGTTGAAGATGAATCATATCAGTTTTTGCAAAAACGGTACATCTCCCTGCAATGTGTGGGGGATACTTTGATTTTAAAGCCATCCCCCCAAACTCATCCTCAATATTAATCCCAAGCCTTGATGCCTGCTTATCAAGAAATGAACCTGTCCCAGCCGCGCAAACCGCATTCATAGAAAAATCTTTCAGATACACACCATTTTTGTGGTCTTCTTGATTGGAACTTAAAATCATTAACTTTGAATCTTCTCCACCAAGTTCTATTACCGTTTTAATATGTGGATAAAGTTTTCCAATTGCCTTCGCTACAGTAATAACTTCGTTATTAAAACTCGCACCAAGAAGTTCCGAAATTATCTTCCCAGCAGAACCCGTAACGGAAATGCCTGCTATTCTATCACTTTCATATTCATCCAATACCTTCTTTAAAGAACTGATTACCGTCTCTATTGGTAATCCATAATGCCTAACATAACTTGTTTTATAAATAATACCACTTCTGCCTAAAATTGCTATATTTACACTAACTGAACCAACATCAATCCCAATTACTACCTGTTCAATGTTCTCCATTAATTACCTTTTACTTTTTTAATAACGTATTTAATAATAAAAGTAAAAAATTTCCATAAATTTTAAGATGAAAAAATATTATATTTTAAATAACAATAAATATAAATTTCAAAATATAATATTGAATAGAAAATCGATATGAATTTTAATAAAGCGTTAAAATTTAGTAAAAGTTATAATATTAGTCAACAAAAAAATAAAATAAAAAATGTAGATTTTAACCTGACCTATTCATAAAATTGAAATTGGGCAGAATTGTCATTTCGATCCCGCTGTAGCGGGAAGAAATCTCAAAAGATGAGATGTCTCGACTACGCCCTTCGGGCTTCACTCGACATGACAATTTGCATTGTGCATAAGTTTATGTAAATATAAATGTTGAAAA
>CAZBIT010000334.1:0-3732 GCA_964491835.1 uncultured bacterium | reverse complement strand
AATCCAAAGGTGGTCAGATCATATGTAACCTTAATTAAAAATTTGAATACTGTTATTCAAATTAAAATAAAATCTTAGATATTAATAGCACTCCCTAAATAATATGGCCAGATTATCAAAGCGAGAACTGCCTTCCAAAATGATAATTTAACAAATCCAATAGTAAATAACCAACCAATATACCATATTGGTCCTACTATACTAGCGGTTTCTGTATGTGTTCGGCGATCTTTTGTTTCATCTTTCACATTAATCCTCCTGTTATAAATTTCATATATTTCAAGTTAATTAAAGATGCTAATCAAAGAATTATTTTTTTCTTTCTAATACTTAAATAATTTTATCAATCTATTCTTTTAATTTATCTTTGCTGTATAAATCTCTCAGTTATGTGGATTATCTTTACATCATCATCAATTTTATTATTATAATTTCTTAATTGTTTTAATATTAATTATTCTATCACAATTTTCAGGTAATTAGAAATATATTCTAAATGAAGAATAAAACATATCTGGGTAGTAACCGAATTCCGGGGTTCCTGAACCGAAAGAAAAACCTTTCATACTTAGATATATACCACCAGCGATGTAAATGTTCTGCGAGATGTTGTATTCGTAATTGGGAGCAATGTAGAACGAACCATCGGAAAGATTGAAAAGGGACTGGGCAGTTAAAGTCACTAAAGGAGTTATCTGGTAACTGATTCCTGGAACGATGTAGTGTTCACCCATTAAATAGACCGAACCCTCCGTATAGGCGATAGTCCCGAGATTCTTTAAATAGTTCTCGGGATGGTTGCTTCCTGCCTGATTGAAATGATATTCGATAAATCCGTAAGTATTACCGGTGAAAGCATAATCGGCACCGACTGTTAATCTTAGATAATCATCATTAATTTTTATGACTTTATTAGAGAAAAAATCTGTCCAGACATATGCGGACTCGAACCAGACGCTCGCTCCTTTTACTGAGCGGGCAACATCAAATCCAGCCATAAGGTTTTCCCTGAAACCTATAACTATAAAAGAAACATCCGTCTTGACCTTATATAGTTTGGTTCTAACAAAAAATGCACTTTCCTTCCATTTAAAATCTTTTCCGAACACATAACCAACATCAAATTCTTGCAGTAAGCCGATTGGGATACGTAAGCGTAGTGCATCGACTCCTACTCGCTCTTCTTTATCCAGTTCATCAAAGTTGAAGGGAGTTATGACATCTGTGGGATTAATAGCTCGGGCACTTCCCCATGCAATCACCTGACGTCCGACGTAAAGGTCGCCAAAAGAAGCAGAATACGTCATAAAAAAACGGTCAAAGTTATGATATATGCCAAAACTTCCAGTATAATCCTCCTTATTTTTAGGATAGATTAAATCATCGAAATCCTTTACACGATAATCAGAAGAATAAACAATGCATTTAAATACGGAGGTTGAAAAGAGGAGAGGATCCTGAATCCGTGGGGAGAAACTGTAAGCGCTTTCAAAAGATAAACCAGCACCAGTGGTAAAATTTAATTTCAATCTCAACTGTTCACTGACTAATCCAAAATCTTTTTTATTGATGAATTGTGAGGTTAAACTTAAACTCTTATCGGGCATTCGGAAATATACAAAGAAGTTCTTATAATATCCTCCAATAGAAAGTTTATTTTCTCCAAATGCATCAACATTTATTAAAAATATAAATATTACTGTCCAGATTAAATGGTTTGACATATTCGACATCCTAACTACTCTCTTTTCTCATCCTGTGTGATTATTCCGTCTTTAAGCGTAATTACTCTTTTTGCTCGTTCCATAATCATTGTATCATGTGTTGAGAAGAGAAATGTCATCCCTGTTTTTTCGTTCAGGTCACGCATCATATCAAGGAGTTCTGCCCCGGTTTTTGAATCGAGGTTTGCGGTGGGCTCATCCGCAAATATCAGTACTGGCTGTGACACCATCGCACGAGCAATTGCCACCCTTTGCTGTTGACCTCCAGAAAGTTTTGTAGAGAGACGGTCACCAAAACCCTCCATATCAACATCTTTGAGGATTTTCATAACTCTTTTATGCCTTTCACTCTTTGGCACTCCCTGCAAAAGCATAATATATTCAATATTTTCTTCAGCACTGAGAACCGGGATAAGATTATATGCCTGAAAGATAAAACCTATGTTGTCCCTCCGAAAATCAGAGAGTTCTCTTCCGCTCATTTCTGATATCATCTTCCCTTTCAGCCAGACATTCCCTTCAGTTAGGTCATCCAGACCTGAAATAACATTCAAAAAAGTGGTTTTCCCTGAACCGGATGGTCCTACTATAGCAGTAAACTCCCCGTATTCAATCTTAACACTAACTCCACTCACAGCAGGAACGACAACATCGTTGGAAAAATAAGTTTTTTTAACATTTTCTGTTACTATTACGTATTTGTCGTCATTATACATATTTTCTCCTTACGCTATTAATCGTAGGGATGGATATATCCATCCTCTCTATTTTATGGATGAACAAGTTCACCCCCTATGATTTTTTCGTAGAATTTTTAACATTACAGTCAGATTAAAGACTTTTCCTCATTGCTTCAGCAGGTTTCATTCTTGCCGCATGTAGAGCAGGATAAATTCCAACAATAATAGTAAAGATAAATGTCCAAAAGGGATATTTTATGAACTGTTCAATTGTCAGAACGGGATATATTAATTCTCTGAATGTTACTCCTACGTATTCAATCCCCGTATAGTCTATACCAATTTGTGTAAAAAGAAAGGTAATGAGGAAACCAATTATGTTTCCTAAGACGATACTTACTACCGACAGGGAACCGGCTTCAAAAATGATAAGTCGCATAATGTTTAAGGGTCTCGTACCTATCGCCCTCAGAACACCAAACTCGAACATTCTATCATGCAGAGACATAAAGAGCGTATTGACTATTCCCAAAGCAATCACTCCAAAAAGAATCAAGGCGGTAATGTAAATGCTTATATCGGAGAGTTTGATTGCTGATTCTAATTGAGGCATTATTTCTACCCAGCCCACTGCTTCGTTATTTCCTGTAGAATATTTCTCAAAAAACTGGTGCTCCCTGTTCATTCCAACGTTTGTATCTTTGAACTTGAGAGCGATTTCATGAACATTTTCTCCGATGTTAAGCATTTTTTGTGCTCTGGGCAATTGTATAAATGCCATTGCTCTGTCCATTTCTGGAATATTAAAGAAATAAATTCCAGAAATACGAAACATCTCCTGAGCGAGGTCCCCTGTTTCTGCCTGGGCGACGGTAAGAACTACTCTGTCGCCAAGTTCTACTTCAAGAATCTCCGCTAACTTTCTTCCTATGATTATATCCCTTTCATTATTCTCTTCAAAAAAGTTTCCCTCTTCAATTGCATCATCTATTTGGGAGATGGTTTTTTCAGTTTCCGGATTAATACCCACGACGTTTACAGAATTTACATTTGCAGGTGATGTTATCATTCCGAAAGCCATAACTCGCAGGGTAAAATTTTTAACAATTTCTTCCTTCTCAAGATTACTCACTATAGTATCAATATTTTTTATTGTAAGTTCTACTTCTTGAGATACCCGATATCCTTTTCTATGTATCTGTCCGTCACCCAGAAATGAAGAAGTGACTGATTGTATCAAATTTCTTTTAAATCCAATTATAAAAGCATCCACAAATATCATTGATGCAAGACCCAACCCTATTGCCGTTCCTGCTATGATGGTGCGT
>CAZBIT010000333.1:0-3740 GCA_964491835.1 uncultured bacterium | reverse complement strand
TAAAATTTTTGCTTAAAAAACTTGATATTAAATGTAATATTTATGAAGTTAAAAACGGGAAGAAACAAAAACATGAATTTTTTAAACTTAGAATTACACACTCTAAGAGCATAACAAAGTTTGTTCAAGAAATAGGAATTTATCACTGATTCCCAATTTTTTATAATAAGAGCCGGCTTTCTCAATTTCTCGACGGGCATTTTCAAGTTTCACAACTTCATCTTTTACGCCCATCTGTATCATTATAGGACGGGGGCATATCAGACCTACTATTTGAGCATTTCCGAATGAACTAAAAACGTCTGTATCAACGGGTCTATCAGTTTTAATTTCAACTGCTCGCTCGAAAGATAATTCTTTATCCATAAAAAATCCAGCAGGAGCGCACGCCTTAATTAGGGGCCAGGAAGCAGTGGTTATCAGAGTAAAACGACCGCCCCATGATAAACCTGTCATTCCAACTTTGTCAGCATCTATTTCGGGACGTTCTTTAATAAGAACTTCTGTGCTACGAATTATCTTATATATGTGAATTGCTTCAAAGCTTGTTCCAACGAGTTTTGCTTTTCTTTCGATGATGTAGCGGTCAGCTCCTTCGATTACTGGGTCACCGCCGTAAGTAACCTGATTTGGCAGGCAAGGTGCCCATACTATATAGCCCCTTTTGACTGCCTCACGTCCCATAGCATGATATGGTTCACGAGTGTCAAGGTCACATATTGCCTCCGGACAGCCACTTCCTCCATGAACAGAAATTAGAAGCGGTGATTTACCCTTAATATTTTTCGGAACCATATATATACCATATGCCTCAACGCCCTCAACAACCTCTAACCATACTCGATAAATAACACAAGCCACATCTTCACCAACCTTAGTAATTTTCGGTTTTGTTCCTACTTTAATTTTTGGAGGTGGATACCCGAGTGTGCCGAAAAATTGTTTTCTATACTGTATAATGGATTTCTGATATTTTTCAATGCTTGAAAAGTCAGGTTTAAATAATGTTAGAGATTTTTCTGCCTCTTCCCCAAGTATCTTATTTAAATAATCGTTTAATTCTAAATGTTGTTGTTTACGGATGGGGAATGATTCTGAAAATGGTTCTCTATATTGTGTAGGAAGTTCCTGTGCAATCAGCCCGATATAATAAGAACCGATAAAAACAAGCAAACAAATGAATGATTTTACGCAAAAAAAGTTCGATAATTTCATTTATTGTTATCTCCTCTCTCAATTATTTAATCCCTCCAAAATTATGATATAAAAAAATAATATTTGGATTTACTATGTAGGGACAACCCTAGGGTTGTCCCTACTAAAGGTCCAATTTTATTCGCATAATTTCTTAATTATCATAGCATTAATTATTGTATTGGAATTTTAAATTAATAATTTAAAGGATATATTATTTTAACGAAAATATGGTAATTTGTGAATTTTTGGGTCAAATGCTAATTTTTTAACTATTTCTTCTCTTTTTTCAGGTGATATCGATGGTTCTTTTGCAATTGAAACGCAGGATTCAAGGGTTCCATAACTCTCCATTCCAATACTTGCCAATGCGATTGGTAAACTTAGAGCATATCGCACTAAATCTTGACCTGTAACATTTCCTATTAATGCACTTGCTCCTGTTGTTTTGATGGCAATAACTCCAATATTTTTCTCTAATGCAAGTGGTAAGAAGTATTGTTCACATCCACTATCTCTTGACGCATTTATGACGCACAAAACAGCGTCAGGGTCAAATCTTTTCAAAGATTCTTTTGATGCATCATTCCATTTATGAAAAGAAAATCCTATATTTTTTGCTACACCTTCATTTTTCAACTTGATATATGCTTTATATCCTCCTGATGGGCTTGATAAGGTTTCCACGTCTTCAATTTTATCAATGCCATGCATACAATATAAGTCAAGATAGTCAGTGTTAAGATTTTTTAAAGATGTTTCAACGTCTTTCATAACTTCATCATAAGTTCTGCTTTGTGTCTTGGATGTCAGGAAAATTTGTTTTCGATACTTTGGAGTAAGATACCTTCCATATCGTTTTTCTGTTTTGCTATTACCATAGTCCTTTGCTGAATCGAAGTATGTAATTCCAAGTTTGACTGCATAATTTACGAGTTCTTCAGCAGTAGATTCATTTGCAACATCACGCCAATATCTTCCACCACCTCCAAATCCAACACAAGAAACCATTCTTCCAGTGCGACCCAACATACGTTTAGGCAATTCATCGGATGCCTCTTTTGGGATGTTTTTCTTTAATACTTCAAGTGATTCTAAACTTACTAATCCGATACCTGTTGCAGATTTGCTTATAAAATCACGCCTCGATATTTTTTCGCTCATGGTTGACCTCCGAAAAATTTGTTTTAAATTATTTTTATTGTTTTACCAATATTAAATTATTATCAAATTATTATAAAGATATTTTTTTCATAAATATCTTTCTATGAATGAAAGGATACTTTCTACCTCATATTCATGACCGCCGTTATGTTCATAAAATAAAAAATTGTTACCGGCACCTAATTTTTTATAATACATCTCTGCTTTTTTTATTTCTCAAAGTGCTCCCTTCCGTATGAAACGCTTGGTCATTTTTCCCTAATTGAACCATTTAAGAGTCGGGGATATATTAATCCAATGATTTGTGCAAATCCAAAAGTGTTAAGTTTGGGAAATGGATTATAATTCGTGAACTCGCGATTAATAATTGAAAATTGCAATATTTAAAATCATTATTTATGGATTTACTTTTCCATATTCTCTAACAAAGTCGATGCATTCTTTGATTTCTGGAACTGATGTTGTCCAGTTGTATTCATATTCAATAGAGATATTTCCTTTGAAACCTTGATTCTTTAATTCATCAAGAACTGACTTGACATTGCAAACGCCCTTTCCATAAGGAACGTCGTGTGCCTCGGGGCCGATTTGATTCAGGTCTTTGAGATGACAACTAATGATTCTTCCTTTTAGGATTTTCAATGCATCTAATGGATTAACATTTGAACGGAGCCAATGACCGGTATCCGCACAGGAGCCCATGCGAGGGTCTCTTCCTTTAACGCATTTTAGAACATAGTTTGGGTCCCAATATTTATATTTTGCGTCTTTGGGTAGTTTTGGGTGGTTATGAACAGCGATTTTAATATCATATTCCTTCACCAATTTTTCAATCAAATCAAATGAACCTTCTTCTGGTTCGGTTGTTATAGTAGGAATTCCCATAATTTTTGCGAAGTCAAATACCTTGCGGTTTTCTACTTCATTATTACCTAAACCGACTACGCCATAATTTACAAGTCGAACACCCGTTTTTTCCAATTTCATTTTTGCTTTTGCCCAGACGCTTAAAGGTGCATTATGGTCAAAAGGTGTCTTGTCATTGGGACTTAAACGCTGACCGGGATATGCCTCAATCACATTACTGCCAACCTCTTTTGCCTTATCCACCGCCTCAAAGAAACTGTATCTATTGAAACTATATGCCTGTGGACCAATTAAAAAACCACCGACTTTCAATTCAGGCGGGAAATCACCCCCTTGTACAGTAAAAGAGAAAATTAAAAAAAATATCGTGATTGTAATTGGTATGGTAGAAATACAGTTATTGATTCTCATAGTGTCTCCTTTGGTTTGATTTTTGAATTAATTTATTTATTGTTATGAGTTTTTAGGATTATATTCATCCAATTCCCATTTGATAGTATTATTGATGATATATT
>CAZBIT010000332.1:0-3747 GCA_964491835.1 uncultured bacterium | reverse complement strand
TGCACCCATCGGAGTTGTTCCATATCGCATATCTAAAATGGAAGGAGACCCGCCATAAATAACAGGTGCTCCCAAATAAGTAGATTGTGAGATTAATATCCCACTGATGGTTTCTGCTGTATGTTGCACAAGAGTATCTTTTAAGGTTACAGGAGAATTTGCTCCAGCAATTGGCATTGAAATTAATTCTATAGGTATTCCATTACGAGCACAATCTATTATGCTTTGAACAGTCAAGTCGCTCCACTTTAATGGAGGAGACGGACAGGCATCAAAAATTGCCAAAGGTTTTTCTTTTAAATTTTTTTCTGAACCACGTATTGCTAATAAGAGTTCTTTCATTACAGAAAAACTCTCTTTTCGAAACGTTCCCGTTACAATGGGCTTTGAACAGTATAAAAGGGCGAGGTAAAGTCGATAACTATCGGCAATTTCATAAGGCACATCATCGTATATAAGAGCAGTACTCTGGGCTTTAATGTAATCTAATTTTTGTAGTAAACTGTGAAAAATTTTTGCATCATTTGTTATTGGTGGGCGGATTTTTCTATTTTCATAATCCAAGATATTAAGTGCTGCTGAACCAGGTGTAAATACAACTATATTATCTTCTAAAGTGAATGAAAGTTCTCCTTCACGGTTATAAAAAGAAATTGACTTGGGGAGTTTTGATAGAAATTCTTCTGTTTTCCATCGAGGAGAGTAAACTCTTTTCGTTTTCTTATTGATTTTTAAACCATTATCACCAAGAAGATTCAATGCTTCGTCATTTTCAACAAAAAATCCAATTTTTTCTAAAAGATTCATTGCTTCATCAATGATACGGATTAAAATTTCTTCATTTAAGATACGAAAGTTTGGAATACTCATATTTATTATTTAATTTAATAATGAAGAAAATTTTTAAATATTATTGGGCATATAAGTTAATAAAGTTTCCGATAGAATATGAACGAATAGGATTTACTTTAATAATTTTTCTTTGTTTTTTATAGTTGATTCGTCTCCACTTGTAATATAAAGTTCATTCATTAAAACCTTTGGGAATATGTCATTTATAAATTTTTCTGCCAATATTCTTTTCTTCTCTGATATTTCTGCTTCGTTTAAAACAAGATAACCCCTAAATACATCCACTGCGATATCGACCATCCTTCTTGCGTAGAGTTCTGTATATTCATTATTTTTCTTTTCTTTTAGATATTGGATAGCATTTTGAAATTTTATGTATATTTCGTTCATCTTGTCGGAAAGTGGTTGTAATTCGTCTTTGTGTTTTTTAGAAGAGAATGAATTAAGTTCCTCGTTTAAGGCACCGGAAAGGATTCCACCAATAGCACCGACTACTTGAAGTTGAGATGTTCCTTCATAAATCGACGTAATGCGTGCATCTCTGTAATGTCTTTCAACGTTAAATTCTTTCATATATCCTGTTCCGCCGTGCACTTGAATAGCATCGTATGTAACTTTATTGCACATCTCTGATGCGTAATATTTGATTAAAGGAGTTAATGTATTGGCTAATTTTTCATATTTTTTCAGTTTTTCAAGAATTACCTTTTTATCTGGTGAATTTTCTATTATGGATTCCAGTTGTTTTTCAAGAGATTCTACAATATCTACCACAAATGCAGTATGATAAACAAAACTTCTTGTAGTTTCGATTTCGGTTTTCATATTAATGACCATATCATAAACCGCAGGGAATTCAATAATCTTTTTCCCATATTGTTCTCTTTCATTGGCATATTTGAGTGCTTCTCGATATGCAGCTTCTGCTATACCAAGTGATTGAAGTGCAATTGTGACTCTTGCTCCATTCATCATTGATGAAACATATCTAATAAGACCAAATCTTCTTTTACCAATGAGAAATGCAGGTGAATTATTAAATTGAAGTTCACAGGTCGGGGATGCCTTTATGCCAAGTTTGTTTTCTATTCTTCTTACAATAATTGTATCGTTTTTTTCACAAAGATATAAACTTAATCCTCTTGCATCCGTCGTATTTTTTTCTGACCTTGCCATAACAAGTAAAATGTCGCCACAACCATTGGTGATGAAACGTTTGACACCTTGAAGATACCACTGACCATTTTGAAAGTCTTCAACTGCTTTCAACTGAACTGCCTGCAAATCGGAACCCGCATCTGGTTCGGTTAGAGCCATTGCACTTGTAATTTCACCGGAACAAAATTTTGGGAGATACCTTTCTTTTAATTGTTCACTTGCAAATTTATTAACTGTCTCAGCAATCGCTTGCAAACAAACAATGTTCATTAAACTTGCATCAGCCCTTGAAATAATTTCTGTGAATATGGAACTTATAACCTGTGGAAAGTTCAAACCACCATATTTTCTTGGAATGGTAATCCCCATTAAGTCGGATTTTTTAATCATTTCAAGGGATTCCTGAATTCCTTTTGCGTAAGTAACTATACCATTTTCGAGTTTACTTCCTTCGCTATCTATGTTTGAAGCACGTGGTGCAACGTAATCTCCTGCTATTTGTCCTGCAATACTTAAAACACGCCTGTAGTTATCTTTTGCATCTTCAATATTCAATGGAGCATAAGGGTATATGTTTTTCTCATTGAAATTATCTTCTCTTATTGTAATGATTTCATCAATATTCATATTATTAAAATGGAATAGAATATCTTCGTTCTCATCAAAAAAATTCGCTCTTTCAATTCCTATATGTTAGCATATTGTTTAAACCGAATTTATTTTATTATTTTGAGAGAGTAAGCCCTTTTCCTTATATGCTTTAATCATCATAGGGATGACTTGATGAAGGTCTCCAACAATTCCATAATGTGCGATTTTTAATATAGGAGCATTTGGGTCTTTGTTGATTGCAATTATTATATTAGATTCTGACATTCCTGCCCTGTGTTGGACGGCACCCGATATGCCACATGCTATGTAAAGTTTTGGTCTTACAGTTGTTCCTGTTTGACCAACCTGACGATTTCTTTCGATAAAACCGGCATCAACCGCTGCGCGTGAACCGGCAAATTCTCCTCCAATCGTATGAGCAAGTTCACGGATTATTTTAAAATTTTCTTTATTACCCACTCCAAATCCTCCTGATACTATTATTCTTGAATTTTTAAGATTAACCTGTTTTTCAGTTTTTGTTCTCTTTAAGACTTTTATCAGACGTTCACTTTCATTGAAGTTTGGATTAACAGGGACAATTTTACCTTTTCGATTATTGTCAGGAGTTGAAATTTTCATTACGCCTTCTCTCACGGTAGCCATTTTCGGTGGTGCCCATGTATTAATGATAGTGGCGATAACATTTCCACCAAATGCCGGTCTAATTTGGAACAAAGTGTTTTTTAAAATCTCTTTTGTATGTATATCATTATAATCATCAATTTTTAAGTCAGTGCAGTCAGCAGTAAGCCCAGCGGGGAGTATGGAAGCAATTCGCGGAGCAAGGTCTCTTCCTGTCATTGTTGCTCCAAATAGAATAATTTCAGGATTGTATTTTTTTACAAGTTTATAAATTATGTTTGTGTATGTTAAAACAACGTAATGTTCTAAATCTGAATTGTCTGCAATATAAACGGTATCACATCCGTATTTGAAAAGTTCCTTGGGAATGTGTTGAATATTGTGCCCGAGAACAATGGTTCCTACTGAAGTATTCAACTTATCTGCTAATTCTCTTCCTTTTGAAACCAGTTCAATTGAAATCTCTGCAAGTTTTCCTTCATTTTGTTCTGCTATTATCCA
>CAZBIT010000331.1:0-3762 GCA_964491835.1 uncultured bacterium | reverse complement strand
ATGAACAAAATTCCTCTTACTTTATTTACATTAAATGTTTTCTCTGTGCTCTCTGCGGTTGATATTTGACATTACGAAAACCAAGGTAATGTCAAAAGTTTTATGAAAAAAAGTATGAAAAACACAAATTCCCAGCAGGGGCGAATAATTATTCGCCCCTATATGTATTTTAAAAAACTTTCATCGAGGAGAGAAAATATGAATGTGATAGATGCGATTAAATCCCGTTATAGCGTAAGAAGATATAAGAATAAATCGGTTGAAGAAGAAAAACTTAATAAGATACTTGAGGCGGGAAGATTTGCCCCATCAGCAAAAAACAGACAAGAATGGAGATATGTAGTAGTCAGAGATAAAGGGAAAATTCAAAAATTAATGATTGCGGCGAAAAATCAAAGGTTTGTCGGTGAAGCCCCAATTGTAATAGCTGCCTGTGCAGAAGATGATGGCTATGTTATGTCTTGTGGACAATTGAGTTATCCGATAGATGTTGCTATATCAATGGACCATATGAGTTTGGAAGCGGTAGAGGAGGGTCTTGGAACTTGCTGGATTGGAGCATTTTATGAAAATCAAGTAAAAGAAATTTTAAATATTCCTAAAAATATAAGAGTTGTGCTACTTTTGACTCTTGGTTATCCTGATGATTCACCATCATCAAAAAGAAGAAAATCCATTAATGAGATTGTGGTGTATGAAAAATGGAAAGATTAATGCTTTTTTATGTTTTGGTTTCTTTGATTTACTTTTTAAATGAAGCGATTCAAGGTTTTATGTGCTTCGGTTAAAACTTCTTTTATAGGTATTTTGTTAGGGCACAATAATTCGCAGGGGGCATTGCAACCATTACACTTATCAGCCCTTTGTTCTTGAAGTAATTCATTATATTTATATATAGCACTTTCTTTATGACCGAAGTTTGTATAATACATTAGATATCTTTGAATAATTGGAATTGCGATGCCATAAGGACAACCTTGACTGCAGGTATCACACCATCTACAGTAATATGGTCTTACTAATGATGAATATTTATCAAGCATTTCCATATCTTTATAACTCATTTTTTCACTTAATGCTAAAAGGACATTATCCACTTCCTGAAACGTTGGCATTCGAACAATGCAGGTTGATATGTCTTTATTTGAGATAACCCATTTAATTGTGGCTCTTCTGAATTCAGGTGTTCTTGAATTTTTATATCCTTCTATTTTTTGGTCGTATGCACCAGCAGCAAGTTTAAATGTAACTGACCCTACATTATTATCTTTTGCTTTTTTTAATAATTTCCCTTCTTCTGGAAATGACATAAAGTTGTATTTTACCATAATCATATCAAATTTTCCACAATCGATGGCATAGTTCATATTTCTGATAAGGTCTCCTCCATGGGCACTTACTCCCAAAGCCCTTATTTTCCCTTCTTTTTTTGCTTGGTTCATAGCTTCGTGAACATTATCGTTTTTTAACCGTTCAATTCCTTTGGTTAGTCCAAATTTTGGGATTATTTCGCCTGCCATATAAATCAATATTATATCAACATAGTCAGATTGTAATCTTTTAAGCACGTCTTCAATCATTTTCATTGTTTCAGTTTTTGTTGAAGTGTGAGTAGTAAGAATCTTTGATGCTATTATTACTTTATCTCTTATATTTTTTACTACTCTACCCACCATTTTCTCTTCTTCACCTTCTTTATATTCCGGCGCGGTGTCAAAATAGTTAAATCCTCTTTCTATTGCGTAACTTATGACATTTTCATTAGGTGCCTCCCAAGTTCCCAATCCAACTTCAGACACCTTTATTCCCGTTCTTCCAAGTATTCTTTGTTTAACCTGAACGTCTTTTATCGATGGTTTTTCGCCTTTAGTTTGAAAATATTTTCCCGTGTTTATAAACACTCCTGCACCTAATATACCAGTTGTTGTCTTTTTCAGGAATTTTCTTCTCGATAATTTTTTTGTTTTTTTTATTGTTTTCATAAACGCCTCACATTTTATAAGTGAATATCAAGAAAAATATCGAAAATAATTTATCGAATGTCAACAGTTATAAACAATTTTTAATGATTGTATTTTTATGTTACAAAGAAAGCATTTTCAATATGAGTAATATTTTTATTGTTATTTTTTGTAAGAGTGATTCCAATCACATCAAATCTGCAATTAGTGTTTGTAATATCTTTTTCACTTATATATAAATTTGCCATTCTGATTAACTTATTTTGTTTCTTGAAATCAACCCAGGTTTCCGGATCACTGAATTGTGCAGATGATTTTGTTCTGACTTCAACGAATATCAGTTCTTCTTCTTGCTTTGCTATGATGTCTATTTCTCCATATTTGTTTTTATAATTTTTTTCTATTATCTGGAATCCTTTGTTCTTTAAGAATTCTTCTGCAATTTTTTCACCTTTGGTTCCAAGTGTTTTTCTATGGTCTTTATTTGCTTTTAAAGTCATATAATTTATAAAACTTTCTTTTTTTAATATATCGTAGTTATTATTTTGGTTAATTATCTGAAAATTGTGATGCCATATATATGGGTGAACGGCCGTTCGCCCATGTAAAGGTGTTCATTTTTGAGACGAGCATCTAATTAGTGTTGAGTAACATTTTGTTTATTCACGTTTTAAAATTTTATCGCAAATTTCAGGTAATTATCTTGATTTAATAAACGTACATCTGGATGATAAATTATTTTTTTGATTTATATTGTTGTTAAAATATTTCATATTGTTGTTTTAGTTAATTTGTTGAAAAAATATGAAATATATAAAATATTTAAATTATACAAATGTATTTTACTTCCAGAAAAATTATTTGCATTCAATCAAACATTACATAAGTTAAAGGTTTATTTTTCTTTTCTTCCAAATAGGTTGAAAACATATCCAATTTCAAATAACAAAGTATCATACTCTCGTCCATCATTACTAATATTGTAGGCAAGATATAGAGGGAGATTATTTCCCCCCTCTCTTGTATACCATACAAATCCAGGTGCTAATCCATATCCTTCTCCTTTTCCACCAAAAAAGTCCGTAACGAAAACCAGACTTTGTGTCAATCGTTGCTCTATACCAGCAATTATTCCATAATTTGATTTTAAATCCTCTCCAATACCTGTATATTTTCCATATCCGCCAAACATAAGTCGGGTATAGATGGTAGAACTATGTTGTATTGTTAATCCGAAGAAGTCATAAAAAAGATGTTTTGTATCTGCAAATGAAAGTTTACTTTTAAAAAATATGGTTTGCCAACTTCCCGGTGACATACTTAATTTATATTTATCACTTTGGTAAAGCCATGCTCTCCATTTTGTGGCTAAAACTACTTTATTTTCAGCATTCGGATCTGGAATGATCCAGAAGTTTGCTCCTACTTCAAGAAATGGCGTTGTCTGGACGGAAAGTCTGGCGACGTAAGCGCTATAATCGCTATTTTTAAACGACTGGTAATGGTCATATTCAAAATATGATTTTCCCACAGGCATCATATCTGGATTTGGCATATTGAAAAATGATACCTGTGAAAATCCTTTTATTGGAGAAAAAATAAATATCAGAAAGATAATTTTAAAAGAAATTTTCTTAAAGCACATTATGGAATTTCTTTCTATGTATTATTATTTGGACTTTTCAGTAGATTTATTATTTTAAATTACATACCCAGATAAACGAATGGCGAAGGTTTTCTGCAATTAGAATTTTTCCTTCTTTATCTGCACATATAACACTACACTGGGTTGTAGGGTCAA
>CAZBIT010000330.1:0-3771 GCA_964491835.1 uncultured bacterium | reverse complement strand
TATCCGGAACAACTGAAATACGTTCAACCTTGGCAGGCAAAGAGAATATTTGCGAATAGTGCGCGATTTGGAGCATCCGGTCAAAAAGGAAGTGAAAATTTAATTACGATAAATCTCGGAGAGTATAATCCACTATTGGCTAAATCTTACACAGAAATTGCGGCAGAAAGCCGCTCTATGCACAAGACTCAGGGACTTGGTGGTTTTTCGGCTCGGCGGGGAACTCGAAACGATAACTATCAAGTTATAGACGGTGAACCCGCAAAAGTTGATATCTTCGATGGAATTGACACATCATGGGACAGAATTCCAGGTGGGAAAGGAGTTGGAAAGATTTTGGACAATATTATTAAGTCTTTTGACCCTCAAAATCCTTCAAAGTCAATTCTACAATTGCTTGCTGTTAATAACGAACTTAATAATCTCGACAAAAGTTACTGGGTTGAAATTAAACAACAAGAATTGTTTCGTGTTATCCAGTCATCCGCAGGACTTTGGATGGAGGCAACTTCAAACGACTTTGCCGCCTCCCCGGGAGATGAGATTCGCATACGAACAACTTTAGTAAATCGAGCAGATTATCCTTTTAAGATTGAAAAAATAAATTATTCAGGAATTATTACAGATTCTGATTCAAATACATCACTAAAAAACAATGAACCGGTAACAGTTGATAAAACACTTCGCATTCCAGAAGATTATCCTATTTCACAGCCATACTGGCTAAGGGAGGAACCTTCATTGGGTGCATTTTCAATATCAGAACAAACTCTTATTGGGTTGGCAGAAAATCCTCCTTCATTTATAATAAACATTACTTTAAGCATTGATGGGAATCTTTTAGAGTATAAGGTACCTTTATCATATCGATGGGTGGATAGAGTTGAAGGAGAACTTTACAGGCCATTTGAAGTCAGACCAAAGGTAACAATTAATTTAGAAGATAAAGTCTGTATTTTCCCGGATGCTAATTCGAGGGAAATAAAAGTTAATATTAAGAGCAACTCCATGAATGTTACGGGAGAAATCCGATTTAATGGACCTGAAAAATGGCAAATAAAACCAGCAAGAATTCCATTTTCATTAGCAAACAAATATGAAGAAAAACAAGTTATATTTAGAGTATCACCACCAAGAGAACTTGATGAAACAGTATTAGTAGCTGAGGCAGAAATTAATAAAAATATATATAATAGAGATTTAGTCGAAATTGCACATCCACATATCGAAAGTCAGGTGTACTTCCCGTTGAGCCAGGTTAAAGTGGTTAAATTAGATATTAAAAAACTAGGCAGTAAAATAGGTTACATTATGGGGTCAGGAGATGAAATTCCGGATGGTTTACGTAATCTCGGATATGATGTCATTTTACTTAACGACGAGGCATTGGAAAATATTGATTTTTCACAGTTTGATGCTATTATTACCGGAGTTCGAGCATATAATACACGGGAACGACTAATACATACTCAGCCAAAGATTTTGCAATATGTTGAAAACGGCGGAACCTTAATCGTTCAATATAATGTGCCATCTGGTTTATTAACAAAGGAAATAGGTCCTTATCCTTTCACAATTGGACAGGACCGTGTGTGTGTTGAAACCGCCCCAATTTCATTCCTAAATCCCAATCATCAGCTTTTAAATTTTCCAAACAAAATCACTCAAAAAGATTTTGAAGGATGGGTTCAGGAGAGAGGATTATATTTCGCAACTCAATGGGACGAAAAATACGAGCCAATTCTCTCAAGTCACGACCCGAATGAACCGGATAGAAAAGGCGGGATTTTATTTACTCGATATGGGAAAGGTGTTTTCATTTTCACAGGATTAGCCTGGTTCCGGCAATTACCGGCGGGCGTTCCAGGTGCGTATCGCCTTTTTGTTAACTTGATTTCGGCAGGAAAATACAATGGAAAATAATCAAATAAAGCAAACTGATAAACAAGAAGAACAACCACCCATTTTTTCATCATGGAATCGGTTGTATGCGTTTGTTTTCTTTAATCTAATTTTTCTTATCATTCTCTTTTATCTATTCAATAAGATATTTAGTTAAATAGATTTTTATTCGGTTTTCTAAATGAGTTTAATTGATTGGACCGTTCTCATTGGATTTCTTGCCTTCGTTGTCATTTACGGTGTTTGGAAAACTCGTGGTAAAAAAGATATCAGGGATTATCTTCTGGCAAATAAATCAATGCCTTGGTATATTGTCACCATTTCCATAATGGCGACTCAAGCCAGTGCCATTACATTCCTCTCGACCCCCGGACAGGCTTACGTCGATGGCATGCGGTTTGTGCAATTCTATCTTGGCCTGCCCATTGCTATGATTGTTATTTCTATAACTGCAGTTCCCATTTTTCATAAATTAAATGTTTACACAGCATATGAATATCTGGAACAGCGTTTTGATTTAAAAAACCGTGCATTAGGAAGCATTCTTTTTTTAATACAACGTGGATTGGCTGCGGGATTTACCATCTTTGCCCCGGCTTTAATCGTTTCTGTAATCCTCGGTTGGAATATTCGTCTTACTGTATTCGTTATTGGAGGATTGGTCGTTATTTATACGGCTTCAGGCGGCACTGATGCGGTCAATAAAACGCAACTTTTGCAAATGATCATAATAACGGTGGGAATGTTCTCTGTATTTTTTATGATTTTCAGGTTATTGCCACCCGACATTTCATTTTTAGATGCAACGCGCATAGCAGGCAAAATGGGAAAACTAAACGTTATTACCTTCTCTTTTGAGTGGAAGGATCGATATAATTTTTGGTCAGGTATTATTGGTGGGACATTTCTTGCGCTCTCCTATTTTGGGACAGACCAATCGCAGGTGCAGAGGTATCTTGCAGGACGTTCAATAACACATAGTCGAATGGGTCTCTTGGTAAATGGCGTTATTAAAATCCCAATGCAATTCATCATTCTTTTCATTGGTGCGATGGTGTTTGTTTTTTATCAGTTCGTTACTCCTCCCTTGTTTTTTAATTCGGTTGAAAAGACGAATATCAAAAATAGTGTATATTCTGTAGAATATCAAAAATTAGAAACCGAATATGGTCAGGTGCATAAGGAAAAGCAAACTCACATTCGGGAAATGTTATCCGCAATCAAATCCGTTAATTATTCAGAGTTAAATTATGCAATCCAAAAACTTCAATCATCCAAGGTATCAGAATTAGGAATTAAAGAGAAGGCGACTGAACTTGTTCAAAAAGCAAACCCCGGTGCTGATACAAATGATACCAATTATATATTTTTAAGTTTTGTCATCAACTTTTTACCGATTGGACTTATAGGTCTTGTGCTTGCTGCCGTCCTGTCCGCTTCGATGTCCGCCTCATCCGCAGAATTAAACGCTCTGGCATCAACAACTGTTGTAGATATTTATAAACGTATGTTTAAAAAGAATGCTTCAGAAAAGCACTATCTCCTCGCATCAAAACTTGCCACAATTTTTTGGGGCATTTATGCAATTGGCTTTGCGCTTTATGCAAATCGTCTCGGATCGTTAATTGAAGCAGTTAATATCCTGGGTTCTCTTTTTTACGGAACAATTCTTGGTATATTTTTAGTAGCATTCTATTTTAAAAATATAGGCGGAAATGCCACCTTTCTTTCCGCAATCATCGCAGAATTGGTCGTTATCGCTTGTTTTGTTTTTACAGAGATTCCATATTTGTGGTATAATGTGATTGGGTGTGTTACTCTCATTGTGATAGCAATTTTGATGAATCCTCTGTTTTCAGTGAAAAAATC
>CAZBIT010000329.1:0-3779 GCA_964491835.1 uncultured bacterium | reverse complement strand
ATATGTGTGCCGGCGGTCGCAAATATTTTTCCAAGGAGATGGTTTCCTCCACCTGAATTAGGTAAAAACAGAAAACAGGGTGCTCCTCCTTATACTGGGGATTTTTTAGACGGATTTGGCAATAAAATTACTGTCTATGCAGTTTCTAATCCTTACGATGTGGATGTAGAGCCTAAATGGATTAATCGTCGTGCTCCAGGTTATGGTATTATAACTTTTAATCGTGACAATCGGAAAATCACATTAGCGAACTGGCCTCGATGGGTTGACCCAACTAAACCAAATGCACAGCCATATCCTGGATGGCCAATAACTGTTAATCAAACCGATAATTATAACCGAAAGGCAGTTGCATATTTACCTGAGATAGAGGTTGTTGGAATGAATGACCCCGTTGTTCAGGTCATAGATGAATCGAATAGTGAAATTGTTTACACATTGAGAATTAAAGGCGCATCGTTCAGACCAAAAGTTTTTAAAAATGGGATTTACAAAATAAAGGTTGGTGAGCCAAAAACAGAAAAGTTCAAAACTATCGAACATTTGCAATCAATTCAAGAATCCGTTAGTAAAACGGTGAAGGTAGAATTTTAATTTTTTATTTTCTCTTTTTCAGATAGTTTAGAATTTAATTATATTTTATTTAAAAAATTTATCTTATCAATTATATGCTATTTTTTTAAATGTCAACCAAAAATTATACTACCAAAATTTTATTTTAATCTTCATAATTATTTTTATTGACAATATATTTGTTTAAAGATAAATTAATTGATATAATTTAAATGCTATTTAGTTTTTGAATTAAGGAGATAAAATGAAAATGTCAAAAAAATTATTTTATTTTGTTTTAGTTTTTTTGTTTTTTCTTATCACTCGTACTTTTTTTATTTTTGCACAAGCAGAGAAAGAGAATTTAAATGTTTTTGATAGGTGGGTAGAATGGACAGATGGGAGAAATATGCTGGTTCATCATCTGAACAAGCAGGCATTTGCTTATCTTGATGCAAGGGACAAAGAGATTGCTGGATTGAAAACAAAAGACGACTGGTTGAAAAGACAGAAAAAGGTAAGAGATATATTTATGAAGATAGTTGGACCATTTCCAGAAAAGACGCCATTAAATGCAAAAGTTACAGGAATTGTTCAAAAGGAAGGTTACAAATTTGAGAAAATATTATATGAATCTATGCCTAATTTTTATGTTACGGGGTGTCTTTTTATACCTGATGGTATTACGGGGAAAAGGCCTGCGATTCTTTTTGTGAGTGGACATACACAGGATACACATCGATATAAAGAATATCAAATTATGATACTTAATCTTGTTAAAAAAGGATTTATAGTTTTTGCAATAGACCCTATTAGTCAGGGTGAGAGAGTTCAGCATTATGATGCTGAAAAGAATGCATCTGTGATTGGACCTACCACAAGAGAACATGGTTATCTTGGAAATCAGTGTTTTATCTCGGGCGTTTCATTAGGAAGATACTTCATCTGGGATGGCATAAGAGGTATAGATTATCTTTTGACTCGCAGTGAAGTTGACCCTGCAAGAATTGGAGTAACGGGTCAATCTGGTGGTGGAACCCAATCGTCATACATTTTTGCATTTGATGAACGGATAAAAGCAGGAGCACCTGTGAATTATATCACGGGATTTAGACGGTTACTTGAATCGATAGGACCGCAAGATGCAGAACAGAATTTTTATCACGGGGTAAAAAATGGAATAACACATGCTGACTTTTTAGAAGTGAGGGCTCCAAATCCTGCGCTGATAAGTGCAGGGACTCGAGATTTTTTCAGTATACAAGGAGCACGTGAGACATACGCAGAAGCCAGAAATGCTTATCGGGCGTTCGGTGCGGAAGATAATGTGGGAATAGTAGAAGATGATTGGGGTCATGGTTATACGTTAAAATTAAGGGAAGGTATATGCGCATTTTTTCAGAAGCATCTCAATCTTCCAGGTGACCCGAAGGATGAAAACGTTACAGTATTGGACCCTAAAGAATTAAATGTAACAGCAACTGGCAATGTTGCATCTACTTTTAAAAATATGGAAACGGTTTTTAGCATTAACCAAAAAGAAACGCAAAAATTGATGGATAAAATAGAAATTTCAAGAAAAAATATTGATCAGCGTTTGGGAGAAGTCCCAATGAAGGCAAGGGAACTTTCAGGATATGTTGCTCCTGGCGCAGAAGTGAAGTCGGTGTTTCGTGGGAGATACCAAAGAGATGGTTACGCTGTTGAAATGTATGCTTTACATGGTGAAGGGGATTATGTTATACCTTTGCTATTATTCATTCCGAAGACGGGGAGTAATTTTTCCAGTATAATCTACATTCATCCTGGAGGGAAAATCGCGGATGCGGCTGTTGAAGGCAGAATTGAACAATTAGTAAAAAAAGGTTATTTAGTGGCAGCACCCGATGTTATAGGGACTGGTGAGACAGAAAGTAGGCAAAGCAATGTGGAAGCGATGTTGATAGGTCGCAGTATAGTTGGCATTCAGGCAGGGGATGTAATAAGAGTGGTTAATTTTTTAAAGAGTCGAAAGGATATTAATTACAATAAAATTGGTGCCATTGCTTTTGATGAAATGTGTCCAACACTCCTTCACACAGCAGTATTTGACCCCTCAATAAGTAGAATTATACTTGTAAGTCCTTTAATTTCTTATAAATCTGTGGTTATAAATAAATTTTATGAATTTAGTTTTTCCAGTGCAGTAGCAGGAGCATTAACGGCATACGATTTGCCTGACCTTATTGGGTGTATCGCTCCAAGAAAAATTATCCTTGCAGAAGTAAAAGACCAGTTGAATCAACCTGCTTCTCAGGAATTAATTAAGGGAGAATTTAATTTTACACGTTCAGTTTATTCTGTTAAAAATGCACAGGATAATCTTAAAGTTATTCCTTCAAAAGATTTTGTTGAGTTTTTAAAATGGTTGTATGAGTAGTTAATCAGAATTATGAAAGTGCTATGTAATCTGTGGATTAAAAATAATATGGGAAAATTTATATTATTTATTTATATTGCAAAAGTAATTTTTCTAAGTTATATCTACGTCTGCGATTCATAAAACATTTGAAAAAACATCCATATAAAATCTAAAAAAGGGAATTGGTATGATAGTAGGAGTATTGAAAGAGATTAAATGTGAAGAATACCGAGTGTCTTTATTACCAAAAGGGGCAGATATTTTGATACGCAATGGACATAAGGTATTAGTAGAGAGGGATGCTGGATTAGGTAGCGGTTTCTTGAATGAGCAATATAAGAAATGTGGCACAGAAATCGTAAATTCAGCAAAAGAAATTTATAAAAATGCTGAAATGATTCTTAAAGTTAAAGAACCTTTAGAGCAGGAATATCCTCTGATAAAAAAGGGTCAGATAATGTTTACGTTTTTTCATTTTGCAGCGAGTAAAGAACTTACAGTAAAAATGGCTGAATCTGGAGCGACTTGTATTGCATATGAGACCGTGCAAAGAGATGATAAGTCATTGCCAATATTAATTCCAATGAGTGAGATAGCGGGGAAAATGGCAATTCAAGTTGGTGCATCATTTCTTGAAAAGATACATGGTGGAAGGGGAATATTACTTTCTGGAGTTGCTGGTGTTGAGCCAGCAGAAGTCCTTGTTATTGGAGGCGGTGTTGCTGGAACAAGTTCTGCTACTGTTGCTTCTGGTCTTGGGGCAAGAGTAACAATCATTGACAGTAACATTTATAGACTTAGATATTTAAATTCAATTATACCGAAT
>CAZBIT010000328.1:0-3807 GCA_964491835.1 uncultured bacterium | reverse complement strand
TTTTTTATACTTGATTATTAATATAAATATTTTTATATTAACGGTTTAAAATACATTGTAATATTTTTAATAATAGCATAAATTGGGCAATTAATGGTTAAAAAATATATTCATATTATTCTTATCGGATTTTTTAGTTTATTAGTTAATTCATTTAACGATATTGCTTTTTCACAAACAAATTTTCCCAAACCTGTTGGCTTTATAAATGATTTTGCTAATGTGATTCCTGATGATTACAAAAGTAAAATGGAAGCGGTTTCTCGTGAATTGGAGAAAAAAACTGGCGTAGAAGTTGTCGTGGTAACTATAGAAACAACGGGTGATGTTGATTATAATGAGTATGCAAACAGATTGTACCAGGAATGGGGAATTGGGAAAAAGGGAGTTGATGAAGGTGCGTTGATTTTAAATGCAGTTAAAGATAGAACAATAAGAATTGAGACGGGATATGGAGTTGAGGGAATTTTACCTGATGGTCTTTGTGGAGAGATAAGAGACGATTACATAATACCGTTTCTTAAAAAAGGTGAATATGGGCAGGGATTATCAAATGGTTTACTTGCAATTGTTAGCGTGATTGCAAAAGACAAAGGTGTCGAAATCAGTGGCGAAATGCCTTCTGATTTTTATCCAACTGGTAAAGTTTCAAAAAGGGGATTGGGGATTGGGTCTATTATTACTTTGATTATTTTATTGATGCTTATGTCTCGCGGTGGATTATTGCCACTGCTTATTTTTGGAAGTTTAATGGGACATCGTAGAGATACTTGGGGTGGATTTGGTGGCTCCGGTGGTGGATTCAGTAGTGGTTTTGGTGGGGGATTTGGTGGTTTTGGTGGTGGATTAAGTGGAGGGGGTGGTGCTGGTGGAAGTTATTAATTTTATTTAATGCAGGGGCAATTCGTGAATTGCCCTTACATAATCATCATTATTTTTATTTTAATAATTGAAAGAGAATACATAAATGGCAAAAATACCAAAAAATCCCGAAGAAATATTTGAAGAATTAATAAAAGATTATAAAAATATTTTTGGCGAAAATTTGCTCTCTATAATACTTTATGGAAGTTCTGCAAGGAGAGAATACGTGAAAAAGAAATCCGATATTAACTTCCTTATAATTTTATCAGAAGATGGACTACATCTTCTTGGAAATGCTTTTTCTATCGTGAAAAAATGGAGAAGAAGGGCTGTTTCCGTTCCTTTATTCTTAACTCCAGAATATATACATTCATCTCTTGATTCTTTTCCAATCGAATTTTATAATATAAAACAAGCATATAAAGTTATTTACGGTAAGGATTTTTTAAAAGAAATTATAATAAATAATAAAGAATTACGTTTACAACTTGAAAAAGAAATAAAGGGGAAACTGATTCATCTTAGAGGAGCGTTTTTTGAATCTGGGGATGATAAAAGAAAATTGAAAAAACTTTTTTCAGTTTCATTGGGAGCGTTTTTAGCTATGTTTCCCGTAATTCTGCATCTGAAAGGTATAGAATATATTGAGAAAAGAAAAGACCTACTTGATAAATCTTGTGAAGTTTTGGGATTAGATAAAGGAATTTACACAACACTTTTAAAAATTAGAGAAAATACTTATAAATTTTCTAAGAGGGAAGGAATAAAAATATGGGAAAAGTATGTGGAACAGGTGGGGAAAATTGCGTCTGAAATAGATAAGTTAACAGTGTGATTCAAAGTTTATTTATGAGATTGTTGCATAATTATTTTTTGAGATTGCCACGCCCCGTTCAACGGGGCTCGCAATGACAGCCATTATCCTGCTAATTGATTGTTATTAAATGTCATTGCGAGGAATCCCGCTGTGCGGGAGACGAAGCAATCTTATGAAATTATATACTTTAGTTGAAATAATTGAGTATTTTCGTATTTATGCAACACTCTCTTATATTTTATTTTTCACTGAAAACTAATATAAAATTTGCACTTAAAACTTTAAGGAGGTAATATGGGGAAAGCAAAATTATCCGTTATTATTGCGGTTGTGCTTATATTTATGATTGCGTTTTCGTTGTTTTCTTTCTTTAAAAATACATATAATCAACTTGTGATTCTTGATGAAAATGTTAAAACCGCATGGGCACAGGTTGAAAATCAACTTCAAAGAAGATACGACTTAATTCCCAATTTAGTTGAAACAGTTAAAGGATATGCTGAACACGAAAGGGAAACCTTTATTGAAGTGACCAATGCACGTTCAAAAGTTGCAGGTGCACAAACACAGCAGGAACAAATTGAAGCAAATAATACTCTTTCAAATGCTCTTGGAAGATTATTGGTTGTGGTTGAAAAGTATCCCGAACTTAAGGCAAATCAAAACTTCATTCGACTTCAAGATGAACTTGCAGGAACAGAAAATCGGCTCTCTGTTGAGAGAAGAAGATATAATGAAACAGTCAGAACGTATAACCAGAAAATCAGGAGTTTTCCAGTTAATTTTATATCTGGTCTTTTTGGATTTAAAAGGTCAGAACTATTTGAAGTCGCCTCAGAAGCAAAGCAAGCACCTCAGGTAAAATTTTAAATTTTTTTTAAATTATATTTTGATTTACTTTGTGAACTTTTTATATTTATATTATGTATAATTAAATAGGATTTGACGTGCATAATTCTTTCTGAATATATTAAATTTTTCAAGTATTTATAAAATTTTGTCGATTTCTATAACAAATCTGTCATTATTCTATAATATAAGTTAAAGTTTGTTTCCTGACTTTAAATTAACGTTTAGTAATTATTATAATATAAATACCAGAGGTTGTAAATGAAATATTATAAAAAGTCTAAGGATGAGGGATTTAATGATTTTTTTTCATATACTGGAGGTGGTATTGAAGGAGAAACTAAAGATAAGGGTAATGATTCTAAAAAAGTTGATTTACACAAAGTAAGCGAAGATGATTTTGTTCCATTAATTACGGAAGAGTTTAAACAGGAAAACCAAAAAATCAAAGTAGAAGTAAATCGTAATGAGGATATCATTGAAAGTATTGACCTGGAATGTGAATGCGGAAATAAATTAAGAATAATTATTGATTATAAAGAAGATTAATTTTATATTAAAATTATTGAATGGATAAGGGAATATATTTTATGATTTAATTTTATTTTATGATTATATAAAGAGTTAGAGTGAGAATATTTTATGAATATTGACCAATTAAAAAGTTTTGGAATTTTTATATTAAAGGATGGTGTTTTTTTTAATCCTTCTATTTGTCCCCTAAAAAACTATAATGAATTATATGAAGAACTGTTGAAAATTGGAATAGTTGAAGCGAATTTTAGCAAAATAAAAGAACTTTTGACTAATGAAACAGTTGATGCGGTAAAAATTGGAGATACAGTAGATGAATATAATGCATTTAAAGATGACTATATAAAAGTTACCATTTCAAAAGACAAACTTGAAGCATATATTGATATAACATATCCTGGAACAAGTGAGGAAATAACATATAATGATGCGATGTATAAAATTCTATCTGAAGGAATAAAAATCAACATAGATAGAGATAAGATTAAATCAATTATAAAGAATAAAGTTATTGCTGAGAAAGAGGTAATAGCACGTGGCACGGATCCTCAATTTGGAGTGGAAGCACAAGTTATTTTGGAGGTAGATACTGAAGTCACTCAAGAACCATTAATTATGGATGATGGAAGCGTTGATTTTAGGCAGGTGAATTTACTGAAAACGGTTGAAAAAGACCAATTACTTGCCGTAAAAATACCACCTGCAAAAGGAGTTGATGGAATTGATGTTTTTGGTAATTCAAT
>CAZBIT010000327.1:0-3822 GCA_964491835.1 uncultured bacterium | reverse complement strand
ATATTAAAATGAAATTTATAGATTTTTTAAAATAGAAATAAAGGAATTATAAAAGTGAGGTAGGATATGGTTAAAGAGATTGATGTAATACCTGATTTTTCAAAAGGAGAAATTGCATTTCAACCCATTCCGAAATATACGTATCAGAAGAATTTAAGAGAAGAATTAAGGAGCGGTTTCCCGAGAGATTTGATATTTAAACTATTAGAGGTTATGCTAACTATTAGAAGATTTGAAGAACTTATAGTGGAAATGAAGAATGGGAAATATTCCCCGAGAAAGGACTTTAAATTTATTGGTGCGACTCATCTTTCAATTGGGCAAGAGGCAGTTGCGGTGGGTATTATGGGTGTATTGAAAAGGACGGATTATATTACAAGTACTCATAGAGGTCATGGGCATTCTATTGCAAAAGGGATGTTCGGAATTTATTCAATGAATAAAGAAGAATTGTTGCAGTTTATTAGCGAGCCAGTGGATTCTAAGGATGATATAATGGAAAAAG
Organism: uncultured bacterium; assembly: GCA_964491835.1. Lineage (GTDB taxonomy): Bacteria > SM23-31 > SM23-31 > JAUVVT01 > JAUVVT01 > CAZBIT01. The sequence continues at coordinate 3,317 of CAZBIT010000327.1, read as the reverse complement.
CAATAGATGCTCATATATATAGAACGTTTGCAGAGCTTTTCGGGAAAGAGGATGGATATTGTAGAGGAAGAGGGGGTGGAATGCACATAGCAGATTTTTATATGGGACATCTCGGCGCAAATGCCATCGTTGGAGGAAGTATGGCTATTGGTGCTGGTGCTGGAGTTGGTCTTATGAAATTGAATAGTGGCCGTGTTGCCATTTGTATTGCTGGTGATGGTGCTTATGGAAATGGTATTTCTCATGAGGCATTGAATATGGCGAGTATGAGTCAGTTCAAGAAAGGATGTCCTGTAATTTTTGCCATAGAAAATAATCAATATGGTATGACTGGTCAAGTTACAGGAGAAGTAACGGGAATTGACCATCTATGTCGAAGGGGTTCTGCATATAAACTTAATAATATGAACGCAGAACTTGTCAATGGTATGAACGTTATGGCAGTTTATGATTCCATAAAAAGAGCGGTGGAAGTGGCGCGGTCAGGTGATGGACCTGTATTGATTGAATATTCAACGTATAGATATCTTGGTCATTCTTTAAGTGACCCTGCAACTTCATATCGCTCAAAAACTGAAGAAGAGGCGTGGAAATCCCAAGATTGTATAAATAAATTAAAGAGAGATGTTTTAGAAAATAATTTATTGTCAGAAGATGGACTTAAAGCATTAGAAGAAAAAGTAAATGAAAGAATAGTAAAAGCAGCAGAAAAAGCATCTTATTCAAAAGACCCGGAGCCAAAAGATATTTATGAGGGTCTTTATACTGATACTTTTTCAAAAGAGGTTCCGAAAGAATTTTCAACTAATACATTTATAAATAAGCCAAGAAGATATACAAGAGACAGTGAAGGCAAGATTTTGTATCGACATGCGGTTGCAGAGGCATTGGCAGAGGAGATGATAAGGGACAAAAGAGTAATACTTTTTGGAGAGGATGTTGCAGATTATGGCGGAGCATTTCAGGCAACTATTGGTTTGTTAAGTGCTTTTGGTAGAGAAAGAGTTTTTAATACAGCGATATCTGAAGCAGCCATAGTTGGTTCTGCCGCTGGAATGGCTATGGTTGGAATGAGACCAGTCGCTGAGATTATGTATATTGATTTTATACCTCTTGCGATGGACCAACTTGGCAATCAGGTTGCAAAAACAAGGTATATGTTCGGTGGAAAGGCGAAACTTCCACTTGTTATACGAACCACAATTGGTGGTGGCAAAGGATATGCTGGACAGCATTCCCAAAGTCTTGAGGCGGTGGTCGCACATTTTCCCGGATTGAAAATTGCCGCTCCTTCCACACCTTACGATGTAAAAGGTTTATTGAAAACTGCTATTAGAGACGACAATCCAGTATTTTTCATCGAACATCAACTTCTTTATACGGATAAGGGTTATGTTCCAGAGGAGGAATACCTTATACCTTTTGGTGAGGCGAAGATTAGAAGAGAAGGCAAAGATATAACATTAATAAGTTATTCCAATTTAGTTAAAAATACATTAAAAGCAGGAGAAGAACTTTCTGCAAAATATGGCATTGAAGGAGAAGTAATAGACCTAAGAACCCTCATTCCACTTGATGTTGATGCTATTATAAATTCAGTTAAAAAGACAGGACACGTCGCAATTATACTTCAAGCACCAGAAACAGGTTGTTTTGGTGAACATATTGCATTTAAAATACAGGAAAATGCCTTCTCATATCTTAAATGTCCTGTTAAAATAATCGCGGCAAGGGATGTTCCTCCGCCTATGGCTGCACCACTCGAATATGATAATATTCCCAGCGTGGAAAGGATTGTTGATTCTGTGAGAAAGATGTTTTAATATATTAAATATTTTTTGTGCATTAAAAATATGAAATGAAAAAAATTGTAATTTTTGGTGCAGGTAATATAGGCAGGTCTTTTATCGCACAGTTATTTTCAAAGGCGGGATACGAGATAGTTTTTATAGAAATCGACCCTGTAATTCTTGAAGCATTGAATAAATATAAAAGATATAGAATTGAGGTCAAGGATATTAAATCCGAGACGATATGGGTAGAAAATGTGAAAGGTGTTAATTCAAAGGATTCTGAAAATGTGAGAATAGAGGTTTCAACGACGGATATTGTCGCAACTTCAGTAGGTTTAAAATCGTTGCCTTTTATTTATAAAGATGTTGCTGATGGGATTTTGTTGCGAAATAAAATCGGTCAGGGAAAGCCACTCAATATTATAATATGTGAAAATTTAAGAAATGCAAAAGAAGAATTTTATAATGGATTAAAGAAGTATCTTCCTCTGGATTTTCCCGATGATGAGATGCCGGGTTTTGTGGAAACCAGTATCGGTAAAATGGTGCCGATTATGAAAGAGGAAGACAAAAAGAATGACCAACTTTTGATTTGTGCAGAGGCATTTAATACGCTTATAGTTGACAAGAAAGGCTTTAAAGGAGAATTGCCAAATGTTCCCGGAATTGAGATGAAGGAAAATATGAAAGCATACGTGGATAGAAAATTGTTCATTCACAATCTCGGTCATTCCGCTGTGGCGTATTTGGGATATGTTTTAAATGAAAATCTAAAATATATCTGGGAATCGGTTGAAATACCTGAAATTGAAAAAATCACTCGTGCTGTTATGTGGGAATCAGCACAGTCATTAATTAAAGAATATCCACGGGAGTTTAATGAAGAAAATCAAAAAGAACACATTGAGGACCTTCTAAAAAGATTCAAAAATATATTTTTGAATGATACGATATACCGCGTTGGAAGAGATATTCAGAGAAAACTTGGTTCTGAAGACAGATTAATCGGTGCATTGAGAATGGATATAAAACATAATATTGATTATGAAAACACTGCAAAAATAATTGCTTCTGCTATGCTTTTTAGAGCGAAAGATGAAAATGGGAAACTATTTTTAAGAGATGAAAAGTTTGTAAATGATATATATTCAAAGGGTGTGGAATATGTTTTAGAGAATGTATGCAAACTGGACAATGTCAGGGATAGAGAAGTTATTAGTAAAATTGTAACTTATCACAACCGGATATGTGAAGGTGGATTTTTAAAGTATTTTAGTTTTTATAGATAAAATCAAGCCCGCTTTTAAGAAGTTCTTAATAATTTGGGGGATATTAAAAATCTATACTTATAACCTGAAATTGTATTTAAAATTTAGGGAATGAATTTTAAAATAATGCATTTCTTTATTATCTGATTTTATCTCCCATGGGAATAAAGCATAATCATAACTTATGGATAATGGAAAGGATTTATAAAATACATTTACGGGTATTTCAAGTCCAAATCCATACGTAAAACCATTA
>CAZBIT010000326.1:0-3824 GCA_964491835.1 uncultured bacterium | reverse complement strand
TGTTTCCAACTTTTGATAGTATAGTTACATTAACGCACTTTAACTTTTATTAATATACTAATTTCAAGAATAATTACAACAAATTTTAATTTTGTTTAATTTTTGATATACCAATTTAAAATTGACAGGCAAAAATATTAGGAAATATCAACATTTCTAAAAAGTACGCCAACAGGGAATTGAATCTCTAATCTACTGCTTAAGAGTCAGTAACCGCCCTTTTCACTAAAGTAAATATAAGTAACAATAAGTAACTATTTTTTATTAAAAACAAAAACTTAAACCACCTTTACTTCCGCTGATAGTTCACTAAATTTACTTATGTTTACCTATATTACGCGAAAATTTGGGCATAAGTGATCAAACAAAAAATGAAGCGAAACTCAAAGTGGCAAGAATCAGCAAGGATGAAAAAAAAATCACTTGAAATAACAAAATCCATACCTTAATTTTAAAAGCAAAGTGTCCAAAACGTTTTGACGATGTACACAAAAATGAGTCAAATTTGGAGGCACGTCAGGAGGCACCCAAAATTGGCTTTTCTGGCAAAATATGGCAGAAAAAGTTAAAAAAGTATCGCAATGGCATAAAACCATTGAGCCAAGCATCGCTTGTTTTCAACTTAGGTTCTTGAATATCCTGCAAATCATTAATATATTTTTTATGGACAGTAGAGAATTTGTCTGCCAGAGGAAGATTTCCCGAATATTCGGGGGAAACCTCCAACCTCTGGTCGTAAGATTGAATTTCGTATAATGTCTCCTTTATTTGCGAAATGTTGAAGACATTTGTAACCACAAATACTCCTTTAGATAAAGTAGCATTTTCTATTCTTCCGGTGGAACTTTTAATTCTGTTGCTGTCTGAATTCCTGAAAATACTTCAGAAATGATGCCCGATCTGTCATATATTGGGTGAACCATTTGCTTTAGTTCTGAAAGTTTACTTGCGAAGATGATAGCACCTAAAATACAAGATATGCCACATATTATCAATGTATTTGGTGTTCCTATACTATTTGCCAATCCCCCTGCCAAAAGGCTACCAAAAGGCGCTGTGCCCATAAATGCCATAGTGTAAAAACTCATAACACGACCGCGTTTATTATCATCAACAATGGTTTGTAAAATCGTGTTGCTTGATGCCATCTCCAGCATCATTCCAAGACCGATTATTACCATCAGTGCTAAAGAAACTAAAAAGATGCGAGATAAAGAGAATGCAATAAGTCCAAAACCAAATATTCCTGCAGACAGAGGAATAATTCTCTCTAATCCCAAGACACTTTTTCTGGACGCAAGATAAATGGCACCTATCAAAGCACCTAAACCTGAAGCTCCCATAAGAAAACCGAAGGTATGAGAACTACCGTGAAGTATATCTTTAGCGAAAACAGGCATAAGTACCGTATAAGGCATTCCCATTAAACTGACCAATCCGAGTAATACTATAACTGATTTTATAGGTCCAAAACCAAAAGTATATGAAAATCCTTCCTTTAACTCTTTAAAAACGTGAGTGTTTTGATTTTTTGTTTCTCTTGGAACAATCTTCATCATCAATAGAGATACAATAACAACAATGTAACTTAAACCATTAATGAGAAAACAGATCCCCTCACCTGCGGAAGCAATTAATATTCCCGCTATTGAAGGCCCTAATAATCTAGCGCCATTGACCATCGAAGAATTTAAGGCAATTGCATTTCCTAAATCTTCCTTTTTTCCCACCATTTCTACCACAAATGACTGTCGTGCTGGAATATCGAAGGCATTAACACAACCAAGAAATACACTTAAAAGTATAATGTGCCAAACCTTAATCACTCCGAGGAAAAAGAGAAATGCTAATATTAAAGCTTGTATCATTGCAACAATTTGAGTAATAATTATAATGTAATAGCGATTCCATCTATCAGTCAGAACTCCTGCAAATGGGGATAAGAAAAAGGTAGGAATTTGACCCGCAAACCCAACCACACCCAATAAGATTGCGGAATTAGTAAGGTGATACACCAGCCAGGGCATCGCAATTCTTTGTATCCACGTTCCAATTAGCGAGACGCTTTGTCCTCCGAAAAAAAGACGGTAATTTCTATATCGGAGTGAACGAAAGATGTTTTTAATCCCGGTTGGTTCATTAGAATAATATTTGGCAGATTCCATATTAATTGAAAATTAGTTCTTTTATTAAATGTAATTTCATATAATGTATAATAACCGAAATATTTTGTTTATAATCTCAAAAATAGAAATAATCCGAGCACATTTTGTTTATTTACAATTCTGGTTTGCATATTACGGTCCTTAGTGACGTTAGTGGTCTTCTTTCAGAATATATTATTTTAAAAATTATTTGATGCAACATAATCATTTTAAAACGCAGAATAATAATTATAGATGATAACCTTTCATCTGTTATTACTCTCCCCAATTTTCCAATCCTTTATATAGAAATGAATAATTTCTTATTTCAAAAATTGGATTTATCGGATTTTACAAATATAAAATAACTATTTACAAATTTTTTATTTTCACACTACGATACCAGACAGGGAAACCATGGTCTTGAAAACCAATGTAACCCGTACGAGGAAAATCCTTCAATGCAGTGTTGAATTTATTCTTTGTTCCATCAATATTCATATTCGGAGTAGTATATTTATCCAAATCTATCTCTAAAACCTTCACACTATTCAGCGATACAGAAATAATATTATCTTTGCATGTAACAACTGCATTATTCCATTCTCCCACTGGTTTAGACATATCAGAACTTGGACCAATTATATCATATAATGACCCACATGAGTTCTTTTTAGTTTTTTGATCTGGACTTCCCCATGGATCAATAACCTGCATCTCAAAACCGGTTTGAACAGGATCTTTTAAGTCACCAACGCGGAAAAATATACCACTATTGCAATTAGGACTTACTTTATATTCTAAATCAAGGATAAAATTCCCATATTTATTTTCTGTCCAGATATAACTTCCCTTTGAAACGCGGGCAATTGCTCCATCTTCAACTCCCCAGGTACCGGGTTTACTTAACTGCCATCCATTAAGGGTTTTTCCATCAAATAAAAGTTTCCAACCTTCCTGGATTTCCTTTTTCGACAAAGTATTGATGTTAGTTTTTTCAGAAGATTTCTTCAACTGAGTTCCGAAGCTTATTGATAATAAAAATAAAATTAATATTATAGAAGTAATAATGAATATTATGTTTTTCTTTTTCATTTTTAATCTCCTTTATAATTTAATACCGTTTAATTAGAAATACATTATAAAACTTGGTTACTTTTTAAACTACTGATATATTTACATTTAAAAATTTAAGTTTTTATACCTCCATAATTAAGTAGTTCCACACAATATGTTATTTGCTTATTTGCTATTTTGGACCGATATTTCCTATATCAATTTTAAAAAAGAGAATATTAAAGATTCTTTTAATTTATAGTGAAAATTTAACACATCATCCTGCAAAATACAAGCAAATAATAGTATTTTTGGAATCGAAATATTATTAATTTTAATGTATTTTTCAGTTTTTTTTCACAAATTTAAGGATTAGATAACCTATCTCTTGATTCCTATTTTGAAAGTGCTATGTTAAACTGAAAAGCAATGTAGTTGATTGATTAGAAACAAAATCTCTATTAATATTTTCTTATTATTGCAACACTGCCGTATGATATAAGTCATATTCCCCTATTTTTTAAATAACTTTGTAACTCTTTTAAAAACAATATAACTGCGTGTGGCTACTGTATTTAAATCGCTTAATTGAATTCTCACCATCCTCACTATTCTCACCATTCA
>CAZBIT010000325.1:0-3825 GCA_964491835.1 uncultured bacterium | reverse complement strand
TATTGATGATTTGATTCAACATAACGAAATTTATAACCTCATAAAAAGAGAAATAGAAATAATTTCAAAAAACTTAAATGATTTTGAGAAAATTAAGAAAATCACATTACTCAACAAGGAATTTAGCATCGAATCAGAGGAATTGACACCTTCATACAAAATTAGAAGAAATATCATTGAAAAGAAATATATGGATATTATAAATAAGATGTACGATTCTTAGAATTATTCTTTACTAATTTGAAAAAAATTAAAATGTTAAAAAAGTATTAGTTTTTAGGCTGAAAAAATGGAAAAATCCAACGTAAAATTAATAAATCAAAACTCCATAAGATAAAGCTATGGCACCAAACCATAACTTATTTCTCAGCCATAGGCAGATCCGCCTTTGGAGGAAAAGAACATAAATTCCACTTTCATCGAAAACATTTCAAGATTTATTATAGAATTAATAAACTTTTTGTCAATTAATATTACAAAAAAAGGATTAAAATATCTTAGGTTGAAGAATTAATAACTAATGAATTGGGTCCAATAAGTCTTGCTTCATTAAGGGCTTTTTCTGCCTTATCAAAAATGCTATCAGTTTCATCTTTTTGAGCTTCGTTGGAAGATATGCCAATACTCAATGTTATATGAACGGTGTCTGAATTAGTAATAAATTTAGTTTTTGTAATAGCATCCTGCAATTTCTTCCCCACTATATTTGCTCCCGAAATATTGGTCTCTGGAAGCATAATTCCCAATTCCGAGCGTTCAATACGTCCAATCACGTCACCTTTTCTTAGATTATTTTTAATTAATCTTGTCCCTAGTTTCAATATATCATCAGATGCTCTTTCCCCAAATCTCGATTTCATAATTTCAAACTCATCAAAATTGAGCCTCATACAGGAAAGTTTTCTTTTATATCTATATGCCTTTGCTAATTCTTCTCTATATCTTCTAAACAAATAACCACTATTTGCCAATCCTGTGAGATTATCGATACAAGTATTTTGTTCGAGTAAAAATTTTTCAAATTTCAATTCCAAAACCGAAGTTATTGTATTAATGGCAATATTAAAATAATTAATCAATTTTATCGGTTCAATTGGTTTGCGTAAAAAATTATTTGCACCCAATCTCAAGGCAAGTGCTTCGTCAGCAATTTCATCTTCCGATGAAACAGCAATTATATAATTATCTATAATAGATTGTTTATCCCTTATTTTGGTTATCAACTCAAAACCACTTATAAACTGTAATCCAATGTCGGTTATGATAATATCGGGATAATACATTTCATAAATCTCAAAAGCCCTTTTCCCATCCAATGCGGTATATATCTCTCCCGAAACGATATCGCCAAGAACTTCTTTTTCATAATCCAGAAACCCAATGTCATCATCAACAAATAGGGCTTTTACTAAATATTTTCTTCTATTCATTTATCCCCTCTTCATATTTATCAAAAACATTTTTATTTATATTATAAAATTTTTTTTTAAACAAGTCAACAAAAAAAACATATTTTTCTCATTCAAGAGCATTTCATTATACTATTACAAAAATTAAATCATATTAGTTCCCAAATAATGAAAATTAATAATATTAAAATTGTTTTTATAATCAAATCATTTTTTTATTTCCCCAATGACTTTTATATTATCAAATCCACCAATATCATCGAAAGAACCTACACCTATCCTGCCAAATAAAAATGTCTTATCAACCGCTTTGATAATTGGAAAATCGAAATCGTCAAAATATACCTCTATCAATCCACTCTCGACGTCTCTTCTAAGACGAATATGATGAAATTCTGTATCATTTAATCGAGGAATACTTTCACCTTTAAGAATTGGCTTTCTATCTCCTCCATTAACAATTAATATTGAATTATGAAAATTATCATGATAATTTGAAAGATGAGCATAATAAAAATGTGTTTCATCTTGATAGCCAAACACTAAAATAATGTCACGCCCTTTTGTTTCTATCGAACGAAGACATTTTGCGTCTAATATTAAAGTGAAATCTGTCAGATTTAAATCCTTTATTAATGAAAACGCTCCTGGTTTCCTTATCGGTCCTTCTAATTTTCCTGGAACCTTAAGAAAATAATAATGATTATTATTCTCCTTTACTATTTCCCAATCATTAGGATTACGTGCTTCCCATTTTTCAGCAGTTCCTTTCTCAAAATCATCAAAAAATTCAATCAATTCTTCTTGCGATAAAATCGGCAATATAAAAGTAAAAACAAAAATAAAAAATATAATAAATATTCTCATTTTCAATTTTAACACTCCTTTAAAATTATTATGAAAATTTTTACTCTTGAAATTCTTTTAATATAACGTCAGTTCTTGTTGTGCCTAATCTTGAAGCACCTGCATATATAAATTTTTTTGCCAATTCAAATGACCTTATTCCACCCGCTGCCTTAATTTTGACATTATCACCAACTACTTTCTTCATTAAAATAACATCCTCTAATATCGCTCCCCCAGAACCATATCCGGTTGACGTCTTTACAAACTGTGCACCAGAATCCATCACGATTTTACATCCTAATATTTTCTCTTCATCTGTCAAATAACAATTCTCAAGAATTACCTTTACAATTCTGCCTTCTGCTGATTTAACTACCGATTTTATGTCTTCAAGAACAAATTCTTTTCCACCCGATTTCAAAGCACCAATATTGATAACCATGTCAAACTCAACCGCTCCATCTTTAAGTGCTAATTCAGTTTCATAAACTTTAACACTCGTGAGATTACTTCCATGTGGAAATCCAATCACTGTGATAACTGAAATTCCACTCCCTGTTAATAATGAAACCGCTTTCTTTATATGATATGGCTTGACACATACAGAAAAAATATCGTATTCAACTGCTTTTTTACAACCTTCTTCTAAATCTTTATCACTAATTGAGGGATTAAGTAGAGAATGGTCAATCATTTTGGCAAGTATTTCTTTTGTAAGCATAAATATAATAATTTCTCTAATAATATATAATTTTATTAAATCTTTTATTCAGAAAAATTTACTAAAAACAAAATAAAAATAATTTTTATAAATGCAAATGATTTTTATATAAAAAAGGCGATAAGTTAACATAAATTATCACTGTCAACATACCGCCTTTTTATATATAGATTTTAAATTATTTAAATCTAAAACTATTTGACCGCAATTTCTTTCATTTTTGTTTTTTCAGTTTTTGGGAGGATAACTCTTAAAACTCCATCTTTATAAGAAGCATCAATCTTCTCCTCATCCACATCAACAGGTAAAGTAAACGACCTCGAAAATGAACCATAATGACGTTCTATTATATGAGAATGTTTCTTTTTGTCCTCTTTTTCTTCTTTCATTTCACCACTCAAAGTAATAATATTATCTTTAAGAGAAACCTTTATCTCATCTTTTTCCAAACCAGGAATTTCAGCCTCTAAAATATAATTATTGTCATCTTCGTGAAGATTGCATAATGGACACCATTCAAATCTCATCGGTTCCATTAACTCCCTATCTTTTGTGAAAAAGTTTTCAAATAATCCGTCCATATCATCTTGAATTCTTTGTAATTCTCTAAAAGGACTCCAACATACTAATTTCATATTTCTTCACCTCCTTTTATATTATTTAATTTCACTTCATGATTTAGCAAACTCTGTGCCATTTTATTATGTTATTTATATATTTAAAAAATACAATAAATTAAAATCACTTCAATGTCATTTATATAAAAATGTCAAATTGTCATATATCTGTCATATCTTATTTTATTAAGATTATTATTTGACATAATACTCTTAAATTTTAAAAAAT